>JAUMYC010000164.1 GCA_030528845.1 Eubacteriales bacterium | reverse complement strand
AAGAGCGTGGCGCGGCTGGCGGCGAAGCCGGAGAAATGCGTGCCGGCCATGGGATGGCCGCCGACGTAGGTAAAGCCGTATTCGTGTGCGAGGCGGAAGCCCTCCTCGCACACGAGCCGCTTGGTGCCGCAGCAGTCGATCAGCATCGTTTCCTTTTTGAGAAACGGCGCGATACGGCGCATGTATTCCATCGCCGCCTGCGGATAGACCGCCACGAGCAGAAGCTCGCATTCCGCGGCGGTCTCTTGCGTCAAAAGCCCGGCGAGGACGCCGTCCGCCATGGCGAGGGTGCATACGCCCGCGTCCGTATCATAGCCCAGCACGCGCGCGCCCGCGAGCGCATAGGCCTTGGCCAGCGAGCCGCCGATCAGCCCGAGGCCGCAAATCCCGACTGTCATTCCGTGATCGCCTCCCGCACCTTCATCACTTTCCTGGCCACCTTGGCAAACTGCTCCGGCCGGAGCGACTGCGCGCCGTCGCACAGCGCGTGCTCGGGGTCGTTGTGCACTTCGATCATCAGGCCGTCCGCGCCGCAGGCCGTTGCCGCCATGGCCATCGGCTCCACGAGCTTGGATTTCCCCGTGGCATGGCTCGGGTCGACCACGATGGGCAGATGCGTCAGCTCATGCAGCACCGGCACCGCGCTCAGATCCAGCGTGTTGCGCGTGTAGGTCTCAAAGGTGCGCACGCCCCTCTCGCAGAGGATGACCTGCTCGTTGCCGCCCGCGAGGATGTATTCCACGCTCATGAGCAGCTCCTTGAGCGTATTGGCCAGGCCGCGCTTGATCAGCACCGGCTTGCCCGTGCGGCCGAGCTCGCGCAGCAGGTCGAAATTCTGCATGTTGCGCGCGCCGACCTGCAAAATATCCACATCCTCAAACAGGGGCAGGTCGTTGATGTTCATGATCTCGGAGATGATGGGCATGCCCGTCTCCTTTTTGGCCAGAGAGAGCAGCCGCAGGCCGTCGCCGTGCAGGCCCTGAAAATCATAGGGCGAGGTGCGCGGCTTGAACGCGCCGCCGCGCAGGATGCTCGCGCCAGCCTCCTTCACCTTGCGCGCGACCTCGAGGATCTGCTCCTCGCTCTCGACCGAGCAGGGCCCGGCGATCATCTGAAAATGCCCGCCGCCGATCTTCACGCCGCCGACGTCGATCACGCTGTCTCCGGCGTGGAATTTCCTGTTGGCGTTCTTGAACGGTTCGGAGATGCGCTTGACCGAATCGATGATAGAGAGGGATTCGAGCAGGCTCATGTCCACCTTGGTGGTATCGCCGATCAGCCCGAGGATGCACTGATATTCGCCCTGAGAGATATGCACCTCCAGCCCCATGCCCTTGAACCAGGAGATCAGGCTGTCCCTCTGCTGGTCGGAAGTCCCGTGTTTAAGCACTGCGATCATTTTCTTGTTTCCTCCTTGTTCTGCGCGGCCGGTCTGCCTCCGCCGCTTCTTGATTCATCGAAAAAAACAGGCCGTGCAGATGTGACTCTGCGCGGCCTGTAAAATCCCGGAACACCGGCTTGCATTGCAGCACGAATCACTCTACCCTTATTGGATAAAGGTAAAGTAATAAAAGAAGAACGCGGCCTTGCTGCTGTTCATGTGCTGCATCGGGCAAGCTCCTTTTCCTTTGGTGTTTTAGACACTTTACCACTCCGCCCCCGCCCTTGTCAAGAGCGCGAAGCACCGTTTTTTCTGAACGTTCGCGCGCCGAACATCAGCCCGGGCAATAGCACGCGCGCTCACAGCTCGACGTACACCCGCTTGTAGGCGTTGATCACGCGCGTCTGCCCGTGCAGGCGCGCGCGCTGAAAATGCGGCGAGTATTCGCGGTGGACATGGCCGTGGAGCATCAGGCGCGGCTGATATTTGTCCATCAGGCGCACAAAGGCCTCGAAGCCCCTGTGCGAAATGTGCTCCTCATCGCCGATGCCGCGCGCGGGAGCGTGGGTCACGAGGATGTCAAAGCCCTTGTGCTTCCAGAGCTGAAACCACAGCCTGCGGATGCGCCGTGCCATCTCCTTTTCCGTATACATGCATTTCCCGCCGCGATAGCGGCAGGAGCCGCCCAGCCCGAGGATGCGCACGCCGTTGTGGACGTAGATCATATCCTCGATGCACTCGCAGCCCTCCGGCGGCTTTTTGTCATAGCGCTCGTCGTGGTTGCCGTGTACATAGAGGATCGGCGCCTTTGTAAAGCAGGTCAGAAACATGAGATATTCCGCCGACAGATCCCCGCAGGAGATGACCAGATCCACATTTTCCAAAAGCCTCCTGTCCAGATGCTCCCAGAGCATTTCATCGGCTTTGTCCGCCAGCGCAAGTATCCGCATTGTATTGTATCCGCCCCGTTCATTTTTCTTTCCAGTTGAACATGCTTTTGTCGATCTTGGGGATCTCCATCAGGCCCTGCATTTCCACGATGGGCCAGACGTGCTCGCACAGCTCTTCCTTCTCCGGGAAGGAGCCCACGACGTTGTCCAGCAGCCAGTCCATGGCGATCACGTCCGGCGGCGTGAGGTGCGATTGCGTGCCGCAGCGCACCGTGCCGTCCTGCGAGACGAGCAGGCCCTCAAACGGCCAGAACTGGCCGGCCTGCATCTGCGAATGCACCGTGTTGATCAGCCGGAGCAGATAGGGATCGAATTTTGTGGACACGATCACGTCCAGCGCGTCCGAGGACATGCCCCACCAATAGTCCAGCGCCCATTTGCCCTTCGCGTCGCTGACGAAGGTGCCGGAGAGCACGGAGCGGATGATCGGGATATAGAACTTGGACCAGTCCCACAGCGGCAGGGCGAGGTTGGTCAGCTCGCCGTCCTCCTCCACGCGGTAGAGCCCGTATACCTTCGAGGAATGCTTCGGCGCGGAGATGTCGCGGTTGGAGATGATGCGCACATCCTGCCCGGGGAAGGGGTTCTCCGGGTCAAAGCCCTTGCGCGTGGACCATTCCAGATGCACCCGCGCGCGCGGGTTGACCATGCGCGCGCCGAGCGCAAAGGCGTTGATGGAGGAGGGCACGCCGTAGATGGGATAATCCGTGATATAGCCCACCTCGTTGTTGTCCGCCATCGCGCCGGCGATCATGCCGATGAGGAACTTCGCCTCATAAATGCGCAGATAATACGAGCGCACGTGATAATAGCTGGCCAGCAGCGAGCAGTTGAGGATATGCACGTTGGGGTATTTGAGCGAAACGCGGATGGTGGCGTCGAGCATGAGGGGCGAGGTCGCAAAGATGATCTGGTTGCCGTCGGCGATCAGCTTTTCCATCGCCGGCTCGAATTCGTCCATCTCCATGCAGACGTGCACCGTGTGCTCCAGCTTATCGCCCAGCGCATTTTTCGCGTTGATGCGCCCCAGCTCGTGCCAGTAGTTCCAGCCGGAATCCCTCGGCGAGCGGTGATAGAGGAACGCGGCCTTGATCAGGCTGGGCGCGAAGAGCACGTCGAACAGGCCGCTCTTCTGCTCCTCCGGTTCCATGATCAGCGCGACCTGCTCCTGCTGGCCGTCCTTTTGCAGCTCGCCGCGCAGCGCGGCCAGCTCCGCCTCGATCTCCGTGGGCAGGCGGGAGGGGTCGTAGCCGTACACCTTGAGATAGAGCACAAAGGCGTCGCCCGGCTCCAGATCGATCAGATCGCCGTAAAGCGAATGGTATACCTCTGCAAAGCGCAGATACGCCGCCTGCATATCCTTCGCCTCGTCCGCGGTCCATTTCTCTCCCGGCTCGTGTCCGGTCAGTTCATAGAGCTTTTCAAAGGAGCCTTCCTTTGTAAAATAAATCGTGTTGATCTTCGTGTCCTGATACCACTGCAGATAGGCTGCGTAGACGCGGCCCTCGCGGTCGTCGGTATGCGGGGCGAGGATGCGCGTGACCTCGGCCTCCGCGTAGTCCGTGCCGAGGTATTTCATCACGGAAACGCGCTTGTTTCCTTCGATCACATAATACCAGTTGCGATATTCCACCACCTTGATCGGGTGGAGCACGCCGTCCTGGATCACGCCGTCAAACAGGCTGGACCATTTCAGGCCAAACTCGCTGCGCGCTTCCAGAAGGGGCATAAAATTGGCCGCGAAGGCGTTGGTGCGCCCCTTGCTGAAGGTGCCGATGATACGCTGCACGGGGATCTGGATCAACCCGAGCGAGATGTGCGGATAGCCGTTTACCTTTTCCACTTTTTCATCCAGCGCGGCCAGATAGGGCGATTCCTGCGCCGCAGTTTTTTGCTGGGCGGCCTTCAGCCCGAGCCTGCGGGCCTGTACATAATCGTTAAATGCCATGGTTCTCCTTTCTTCCCGGCCAAAGTCCCTGCCGGGCTTTTCTTCTTTCTCTTCTTTGCTCCTTCTGCATTATAGAAAGCGCGATTATGCGCTGTCAATCGGTTGACGGTTATCTTCCGGGGCATTATAATGGATTTTTGCATGGAGAAATTTCGTCAAATTGCACAGTGAGGAGTTTTCAGCCGATATGTTCCTGACCTTCGCCCCGCTCGAGGGCATCACGAACCAGATCTACCGACAGGCGCACGCGCGCTTTTTTCCGGGGATCGACCGCTACTACAGCCCCTTCATCACGCCCACGCAGGGCCGCAGGCTCACCACGCGCGAAATGACCGACGTGGACCCGGAAAACAACCGGGGCGTGCCGCTCGTGCCGCAGCTGCTCACAAACAACGCCGAGGATTTTCTCTGGTGCGCGCAAAAGCTGCGGGACATGGGCTACGACGAGGTGAACCTGAACCTCGGCTGCCCCTCCGGCACGGTCTTTTCCAAGGGAAAGGGCTCGGGACTTCTGCGCGAGCCGGAGCGTCTGCGCGCCTTTTTATGCGAGATCGCCGAAAAATGCCCGGTGAAGCTCTCGGTCAAGACGCGCATCGGCGTCTCCTCGCCGGAGGAATTCGGCCCCCTGCTGGAGATCTTCCGCGCCCTGCCCCTGTGCGAGCTGATCGTGCATCCGCGCACGCGCGAGCAGCTCTATAAAGGCGAGCCGCACCGCGAGGCCTTCGCGCAGGCGCTCGCCGCGTGCCCCTTTCCCGTCTCCTACAACGGAAACTTGTTTTCCGTGCGCGACGTCGAGGCTTTTCGGGCGGAATACCCGCAGGCGCACGCCGTCATGCTCGGGCGCGGGCTCATCGCAAACCCCGGGCTCGTCTGCGCGCTGAACGGGCAGACGCCCTCTCGGCAGACCTACAAAGATTTTGCCGACGCCGTGCTGGAGGGCTATCTGGCTGTCTGGCGCGATCAGACCGCCGTGGCGTTTCATCTCAAGGAGATGTGGGCCTACATGATCTCCCTTTTCCCGGATTCCGCAAAGCATGCCAAGGCCATCCGCAAGGCGAATTCCATCGCCGCCTATCGCGCCGCCGTGGACGCGCTCTTTGCCGACTGCGAGCTTTCTCCTGCGGAGGACTGGTCCTTCCGCAGGCTCTGAGCGCGCCGGAGCTCCGAGCCCCCGCTCACGCACCGCTGCGTAAACTGCAGGTTAATCCCCTTGCAAAACGCAGGCGGAAATGCTAAT
>JAUMYC010000163.1 GCA_030528845.1 Eubacteriales bacterium | reverse complement strand
TATCATCCCAGAAGCCGGGCGAGGCCATGTCCTCCTGATATTCGATCAGCTGCTCCTTGAGCAGGCTGATGTTCAGCGACACGCCGGCTTCCTTGATCTTCTCCCGGACAGAAGCAAGCTCCTGCCTAAAGCCTTCGGTTTCGATCATTGCTTTATTTCCCCCTACCTTATATCCCTGTTTCAAAACAATATTTATTCGTAGCCGTAGAGCTGCATGCACAGCGCCAGCCGCTGCGCGTCCACCGCTTCTCTGCCGTATGCGTCCAGAAGCGTGCCGCGCCATCGTTCGCTCTTTGTGTTGTAGCCCAGCGACCAGAGAGCGCAGCAGATGTCCAGATGTCTGTCTCCGATGCCCGCGTCGCCAAGGTCAATATAGCCGGAAAAGCGGCCGTTTTCGAAAAACACATTGGGCAGGCAATGGTCACCGTGTACGAGCGCTTCTTTCCGCAAAAGCCCCGCGCCCTCGTGCGCTCTGCCGTCGTGCTCGGCCTCGTACATCGCCTCTGCGCGCTCGTTCGCGTCGCAAAGCGGGCAGTCCGCCGCGTCCGTTTCATGCAGCATGCGCATCGTCTCGCCCAGCAGCGCGGCTAACTTTTGCGGCTCGCGCAGCATTTCTCCGCTGCAAGCATATTCCCCCGGCACAGCCCGCACCAGCAGGAAATCCCTTCCGCCGCTCTGTTCATAGGCAATCAGCGGCGCGGAGAGCCTTTTTTTCGCAAAATATTCCTGCATGGCCGCCGCGCGGGCGAGCTTGCCCTCGGCGTCGATCTTGAGGAACATCTCTTCCGCCCGGACGACCTGCGCGCCGGAGCGGCCGATGTCCTCGGCCTGCGCGTGCAGATCTCCCATTTTCCTGCGGATGCCCTCCGGCAGTTTCAGCCCGTTCATCATTTGCCCTTTCCGCAGCATTCCTTATACTTTTTGCCGCTGCCGCAGGGGCAGGGCTCGTTGCGGCCCACCTTTTCGCCCGAGCGCACGGGGCGCTTGGCCTCGGGCTCGCCGTGGCTGGCCACGATCTTGCGCTCTTCTTCCTTGGGCGGCTCCGGCCTGCGCACGAGCACAGCCATGTACAGCCTGCGCAGACAATCCTCGCGGATCTGCTCGATCATCGCCTCGAACATCTCGTAGCCTTCCTGTTTATATTCCACGACCGGATCCTTGTGGCCGTAGGCGCGCAGCCCGATGCCGCCGCGCAGCTGGTCCATATCGTCGATATGGTCCATCCAGTGCCTGTCCACCGCGCCGAGCAGCGCGATGCGCTCAAACTCGCGCATGTCGATGCCCACGTCGGAGAGCATCTTCTCCCTCTCGGCGTAGAAGGCGCGCGATTCCCTGAGCAGCTCCTCGATGAAGCGCTCTCGGGAGAGCTCCTTAATGGAATCAAACAGCGGGCGCAGCGTGCCCTTCTTGAGGCAGATCGACTCCAGATGCTGCGCGAGCGCGTCCACTTCCCACGTCTCGGGCGCCTTTTCGTCGGCGCAGGAGCGCATCACATTGTCGCGCACGAGCTGCTCGAGCATATCGGAGATGACCTTGGCCATGTCCTCGCCCATGAGCACCTGACGGCGCTGCGCGTAGATGACCTCGCGCTGCTGGTTCATCACGTCGTCATACTGCAGTACGTTTTTGCGGATGTCGAAGTTGCGGCCTTCGACCTTCTTCTGCGCGTTCTCGATCTGCTTGGAGAGCATGCCGTATTCGATCATGTCGTCTTCCTTGATGCCCAGACGGCCGACCATGTCGGAGATGCGGTCGGAGCCGAACAGGCGCATGAGATCATCCTGCAGAGAGATGAAGAACTGGCTCGAGCCCGGGTCGCCCTGACGGCCGGCGCGGCCGCGCAGCTGGTTGTCGATGCGGCGGCTCTCGTGGCGCTCGGTGCCGATGATGTGCAGGCCGCCCAGCTCCACGACCTTCTTGTGCTCGGCGTCGATCTCGCCCTTATAGGAGGCGAGCATCTCGCGGAAGCTCCTGCGCGCCTCGAGCACCTCTTCGGATACGTTCTCGTTAAAGCCGATGGCCTCTTCGATCACCTCGTCCGGCACGCCCGCGAGGCGCAGGCGGCGCCTGGCAAGATATTCCGCGTTGCCGCCCAGCAGGATGTCGGTGCCGCGGCCGGCCATGTTCGTGGCGATGGTGACCGCGCCGACCTTACCGGCCTGCGCGACGATGTCGGCTTCCTTGTCGTGGAACTTTGCGTTCAGGACGGTGTGCGGCACGCCGCGCATTTCCAGCAGATGGCTCACCAGCTCGCTCTTTTCGACGGACACAGTGCCCACCAGCACGGGCTGGCCGCTCTCGTGCCTCTTTTTGACTTCCTCCGCCACGGCCTCGTACTTGGCCTTGGTGGTCATGAACACGGCGTCGTTCATATCCTTGCGGATCATCGGCCTGTTGGTGGGGATCTGCACCACGTCCAGCTGATAGATGCCGCGGAATTCGTCCTCTTCGGTCTTGGCGGTGCCCGTCATGCCGGAGAGCTTTTTATACATGCGGAAATAGTTCTGGAAGGTGATGGTGGCCAGCGTCTTGCTCTCGCGCTCCACCTTCACATGCTCCTTGGCCTCGATGGCCTGATGCAGGCCGTCGCTGTAGCGCCTGCCCACCATCAGTCGACCGGTGAATTCATCGACGATGACGACCTGACCGTCCTTGACGACGTAATCCACGTCGCGCTTCATCATGGCGTTGGCGCGCAGCGCGGCCAGCACATGGTGGTTGATCGTCGCGTTTTCCGCGTCGGTCAGGTTTTCGATGCCGAAATAGGCCTCGGCCTTGCGCGCGCCCTCCTCGGTGAGGTGCACGGTCTTTTTCTTTTCGTCCTTTTCGTAGTCCTCGCCCTCGCGCAGGCGGCCGGCGAGCCGATCGGCCCGGTTGTACATCTCTGTAGATTTTTCGCCCTGACCGGAGATGATCAGCGGGGTGCGCGCCTCGTCGATGAGGATGGAGTCGACTTCGTCCACGATGGCGAAGTTCAGCGGCCTCTGCACGAGGCGCTCCTTGCGCGTGGCCATGTTGTCGCGCAGATAATCAAAGCCCAGCTCGTTGTTGGTGGCATAGGTGACGTCCGCCGCATAGGCCTTTTTCTTCTCCTCGGGCTCGATATCGTGCACGATCAGGCCCACGCTCATGTCCATGAAGCGGAACACCTTGCCCATCCACTCGCTGTGGAAGCGGGCGAGGTAATCGTTGACGGTGACGATATGCACGCCGGCGCCGGAGATGGCGTTGAGATAGGCGGGGAAGCAGGCGGTGAGGGTCTTGCCCTCGCCGGTGAGCATCTCCGCGATGCGGCCCTGATGCAAAACGATGCCGCCGATGAGCTGCACCTTGAACGCCCGCTGCCCGATGGCGCGGAATGCGCCCTCGCGCACGGCGGCGAACGCCTCGTTGAGCAGGCTGTCGAGAGTTTCTCCCTTATTATAGCGCTCGCGGAACAGGCGCGTCTGGCCGCGCAGCTCCTGGTCGCTCATATTTTCGTATTTCTGCTGCAGCGCGATGATCTGCTCCGCCTGCTGCTGGAGCTTTTTGACATCGGCGTCGCTCGAACCGGTAAGGATCTTCTTGAGAAAATTAAACATGGATATCCTCCTGATCGTTCCGTGCATGGGAACGCGCCGGGCAGCGCCCGATTCGACCCCATTAAACACTTTATCTTACCATGTCAAGAGAGCGAAAGCAAGGGCGGCAACGTTATGCTCTTATGGCGGAACGCGCATTTCGCGGCGCTGCGCGTTAAAAAGCGCAAAAAAAGAGCGCGCCTTTCCGTTTGCTCCGGAAAAGCGCGCGCCCGTTTATTTCTTGCAGATGTCCAGATGGCCTTTGGGGATATCGGCGAGGGTGATGTTGTCGAGATAATCGTAGATCACCCGCTCAAGCCCCTGCCACACGCGCAGCATCTCGCATTCGCTGCAGCGCTCGCAGTCGTTCTCCTCCCTCTGCAGACAGGCTACCGGCGCGAGCGAGCCCTCCGTCAGCCGCAGCACCTCGCCCACGGTGATCTCCTCGGGCTTCTTCGCCAGACGATAGCCGCCCTGATAGCCGCGGCTGGAGCGCAGCACGCTGTTCTTGCCCAGCAGCATCACGATCTGCTCCAGATATTTCTGCGAAATGCCCTGACGGCCGGCGATCTCCTTCAGGGCGATGTATCCGTCTTTTTGGTTATGACTCAAGTCCAGAAGCATGCGCAGCGCATAGCGTCCTTTTGTCGATATTTTCATTTGTTTTCAACCTCCTTTATAGGAATATAATACCAGCATATGCATAGGTTTTCAATAGGTTTTTTAGATTTTCTTGCAAAGATCCCGCTTGTCTGCACGCCGGTGTTGCGCAGAAGGCCGGAATTGGGTATAATAAGAAACGGTAAAGGCCGCGCTGCAGCGGCAAACGGACACCTACGAACGAGCGATCACAATGAAATGGAGGGCTTCCCCATGAAACTGAGCGTTTTCGCAGTGCTTTTGCAGGACAAGAGCTTTGACGAGGCCTGTAAATACCTTTCCGAGGCCGGCGCGCAGGCCATCGAGATCGGCTGCGGCGGCTTCCCGGGCAAGGCGCACTGCAACCCCGAAGAGTTCCTCGCGCATCCGGAAAAGATCGACGAGATGCTGGCCACGCTGAAAAAGTACGACCTCGAGGTCGCCGCCCTGTCCACCCACGGCAACGCTGTGCATCCGGACAAGGCCGTTGCCAAGCAGTTCCACGACGATTTCACCAACGCCGTGCTGCTGGCCGAAAAGATGGGCGTACACCGCATTGTCACCTTCTCCGGCTGCCCCGGCGGCTCCCCGGAGGACAAGACCCCGAACTGGGTCACCTGCCCCTGGCCGGATGATTTCACCGCCATTCTGGACTACCAGTGGAACGAAGTGCTGATCCCCTATTGGAAGAAGACCGCCGCCTGGGCCGCCGAACACGGCATCACCCAGATCGCGTTCGAAATGCACCCGGGCTTCTGCGTCTACAACCCCGAGACCCTGCTGCGCATCCGCGCGGAAGTGGGCGATATCATCGGCGCGAATTTCGACCCGAGCCACCTGTTCTGGCAGGGCATCGATCCCGTGGCCGCCATTCGCAAGCTCGGCGACGCCATCTACTACTTCCACGCCAAGGATACCAAGATCGATCCGATCAACTGCGCGGTCAACGGCGTTCTGGACACCAAGCCCTATGCGGACGAGATCAACCGCTCCTGGATCTTCCGCTCCGTCGGCTACGGCCATGACTATCAGGTCTGGAAGGACATGATGAGCAACCTGCGCCTCGTCGGCTACGACGGACCGATCTCCATCGAGCACGAAGACAGCCTCATGACTCCTCTGGAGGGTCTGGGCAAGGCCATCTCTCTGCTCAAGGAAGTCCTCATCTTCGAAGGCCGCGGCCCGAAGTGGTGGTAATCCGCCGACAAACGCCAAATATAACTGCAAGGTGCGCTTTTCTCCGGAAAAGCGTACCTTGTTTTTTTGCATATGGTATACGGTGTATTTTTGATATCCCCGCAATTGATTTTGCGTAGGACAAGAACGAAGGGGACGGC
>JAUMYC010000162.1 GCA_030528845.1 Eubacteriales bacterium | reverse complement strand
GTTTTGAACTTACCCATATTGAGGGGTGCAGGGGAAATCATTTCCCCTGCCAGGGAGTCCAGAGGGGCGGAGCCCCTTTGGCGGTGCCCCTTGGCCCCCTGCCGGGGAGTCCGGAGGGGCGGAGCCCCTTTGGAGCTGCCTCGTCAGCCCGCGAAGGTATCGAAGGCGATCTTGACCAGCAGCATGGCCATGACGGCGAACATCACAAAGCGGATGACCTTTGTGCCGCCCCGGATGGCGAGGCTGGAGCCGACATAGCCGCCGATGACAGAGCAGATCATGGCCGGAAACGCCAGCGCATACAGCACGCCGCCGCCGAAGGCGAACGAGCCCAGCGCAGCCATATTGCTGGCAAGGTTTACGATCTTCGCGCTGCCCGAGGCTGCCACGGCGTTCATTTTCAGGAGCAGCGTGAACAGCAGGATGAGGATCGTGCCCGTGCCCGGGCCGAAGAAGCCGTCATAGAAGCCGACCGCGAGGCCGATGAGCAGGCACAGGGCGCGCTCGCGTGCCGAGCGGATATCCGCGCTGTCCTTTTCGTTGGCGGCAGGCTTTTTCACCAGCATGAGCACGGCCATCGCCGGTACGCCGATGAGCAGCAGCGTGCGCACGAGGGCTTCCGGCGCGAGCTTGAGCGCCTCCGCCCCGAACCACGCGCCCGGCAGCGCGCCCGCCACGGCGAAGAGCGCCGCGCCCCAATGCACCTTGCCGCTGCGGGCAAATTTGAACGAGGCCATGAGCGTGCCGAAGCTGGCGGAGAATTTGTTGGAGCCGGCGGCCAGGACCGGCGGAAGGCCGGCCAGATAGTAGGCCGGGAGGGAGATCAGCCCGCCGCCTCCGGCGATTGCGTCGATGGCCGAGGCCAGAAACACCAGCGGACACACTGTCAGAAGCATCTGCCACGTTACTTCCATCGGGACAGACCGCCTTTCGCTTTTAGAAGTTTTTTCTTTTTATGTACGCCGCCGGGGAAGGCCGTTTTTTAAGAAGGCTCCCCCGGCGCGTCTGTTTTTGGGTGCGGGATCAGAGCTCGACGGCCTTGCCCGCGCAGTCGACCAGCTTGGCCAGCAGCTCTTCGGCGTGGGCCGCGCTTTCGCCGCGCACGCCCAGATAGACCTTGAGCTTGGGCTCGGTGCCGCTCGGGCGCACGGCCGCCCAGCCGTTTTCAAAGGTGTAGAGCAGCACGTTGCTCTTGGGCAGGCCGCGGCTGCGGTCGTTGAGCAGGTCTTCCATGCGGCAGGGGCCGAAAGCGGCAAAGGCTGCCGGGCCCTGCGCGCGCAGGGCGTCCACCGCCTTGGCGATGCGCTCCATCGCGCCCACGCCCTCGGCCTGCACGTTCACGGTCTTTTCCATGAAGTAGCCGTAGCGGCCGTACATTTCCTCCAGCGCGTCGGCCAGAGTCATGCCCTTTTCCTGATAATACAGAGCCATATCGGCGATCAGCAGCGAGGCGATGACGGCGTCCTTGTCGCGGATGTAGCCGCCGGTGAGGTAGCCGCAGCTCTCCTCAAAGCCCAGCACGAAGGCGTCGATGCCCTCGCGGGATTTGTTTTCGATGATCTCGGCGATATACTTGAAGCCGGTGAGCACGAGGTTCATCTCGGCGTTATAGGCGCGCGCGATCTCCTCGACCATGCGGGTGGAGACGATGCTCGTCACGGCATAGGCGCCGGCGCTGTAATGCCCGGTGCGCAGCAGGTATTCCAGCAGCAGGCAGCCCATCTGGTTGCCCGTCAGCTGCTTCCAGCCGTCCTTCACGCGCACGCACACGGCTGCGCGGTCGCTGTCCGGGTCGGTGCCCAGCACAGTGTCCGCGCCCACCTTGTCGGCCAGCTCGCGGCCCATGGCCAGCGCGGAGGGGGTCTCCGGGTTGGGAGAGGTCACGGTGGGGAAATTGCCGTCCGGGGCGAGCTGCTCCTCGACCGGATACACCTCGGTGTGCCCGGCTTCCTTGAACACGCGCAGGCAGGGAACCGCGCCCGCGCCGTGCAGCGCGGTGTAGACCAGCTTGAGCGGCTGTTTCGCCGTGCGGGTGATGTCCGGCTGGGTCCGCTGAGAGAGCACATGGGCGATGTAGTGCTGGTCGATATCCTCGCCGAGCATGACCAGCAGGCCCTTGGCCAGCGCCTCCTCCTGTTCCATGGAGGGGACGTTGAGCAGATCGACCTCGTTCATCTTGGCCAGACAGGCGTCCGCCGCCTCGTTGGCCATCTGGCCGCCGTCCGGGCCGTAGGCCTTGAAGCCGTTGTAGGCGGAGGGGTTGTGGCTGGCGGTGATGACCACGCCCGCGTCGGCATGCAGCCTGCGCACGGCGTAGCTAAGCTCCGGCGTGGGCCTGAGCGATTCAAACAGGCGCGCCTGCACGCCGTGGGCGGCCAGCACGAGGGCGGTCTCCATGGCGTATTCGGCGGAATGGTTGCGGCTGTCATAAGCGATCGCGACCATTGGGTCCTTCTTGCCCGTGCCGGCGATCCAGCCCGCGATGCCCGCGGCGGCGCGGCGCACGGTGAAACGGTTCATGCGGTTGGTGCCCGGGGCCATCACGCCGCGCAGGCCCGCCGTGCCAAAGGCGATATCCGTGCCGAAGCAATCGACGATCTCTTCTGCGGAAAGCGCCCGCATCGCTTCTTTTTCTTCGGCGGAAACGCACTGCGCACAAAGCCAGCGCTCATATTCTCTCATTGCCTTTTCCATATTGTTCCTTCAGCCTCCCGAAAAAAATCCTGCTGTATTCTATAGCCTATTCAGGCCATTATCCAAGCCTACTTTCCTATTGTAACACCCAAGGGGCGCATCGCGCAAGAAAACTCCTTTGGGCTTACCTGCGCATAACATTTCCGAGCAGGGGCAATTTTTTTGAGCGAAGGCTTTTCCACGCCGGGGCGCGCGTTGGGAAAAAGCGAAGAAAACGCGCGTTGACAGCGCGGGGCGGGGGTGCTATAATCTGTGCAAACCGAGGATGAAGAAAAGTACCCTTGCGCATGGGCGCAAAGCGAGCCGGGGGCGGTGGGAGCCCGGCGCGCACCGGCAGGGGGAATGGCCTTCGGAGGGCGCACCGAACTTCTCTCCCTTTTCCCCCGCGGGGCAAAAGGCGGGCGGACAGTAGGCTGCGACGCGTGCCCGGCGTTATCGGGGCGGGGAAGTGCTTGCTTTCCTTTCGCCGGATCCAGGCGAAAAACCATCGGGGTGGCATAGGCGCACCTGTTCCCGGATGTGGGCACAGGCGCTTTTTTTATTTCCCGCAAGCAAAACGGCGCGCCGCGCCGCAGACTATATGGCAAGAGAGGCGAGAAGACAATGGAAAACCAGAACACGGCCCCCGTTCAGGAGAGGAAAAAGAGGATCTTTTCGGGCATTCAGCCCACCGGCACGCTCACGTTGGGCAACTACATCGGCGCGCTGCGCAATTTCCCCATTCTGCAGGACGAATACGACTGCGTCTATTCCGTGGTGGATCTGCACGCGCTGACCGTGCGGCAGGACCCGGCCACGCTGCGCAAGGCCTGCCTCAAGCTCATGAGCCTGTATCTGGCCGTCGGGCTCGACCCGGAAAAGACGCTGATCTACTTCCAGAGCCATGTGCATCAGCACTGCGAGCTGGCGTGGATCCTCAACTGCTTTACGTATATGGGCGAATTGGGCCGCATGACCCAGTTCAAGGATAAGTCTGCCAAGCATGCCGACAATATCAACGCGGGTCTGTTCACCTATCCGGTGCTTATGGCCGCGGACATCCTGCTGTATCAGACCGACCTCGTGCCCATCGGCGCGGATCAGAAGCAGCATCTCGAGCTCAGCCGCGATATCGCGCAGCGCTTCAACGCCATCTACGGCGACGTCTTCGTCGTGCCGGAGGGCTATATCCCCAAGGTCGGCGCGCGCGTGATGAGTCTGCAGGAGCCCACCCGCAAGATGAGCAAATCCGACCCGGAGGAGACCTACATCGCCATGCTCGACGACCCGGACACCATCCGCCGCAAGCTGCGCCGGGCCGTGACCGATTCCGAGGCGGAGGTCCGCTTCGACCCGGAAAACAAGCCGGGCATCTCCAACCTCATGAGCATCCTGTCCACCCTCTCGGGCATGGACATGGCGCAGATCGAAGCCACCTTCGGCACGGGCGGCTACGGCAAGTTCAAGGACGCCGTCGCCGAATCCGTCGTCGAGACGCTCAGGCCCATTCAGGAGCGCTACGAGCAGATCATGAAGGACAAGGCGTATCTGCAGAGCGTCATGCAGCAGAGCGCCGAGCGCGCGAGCTATGTGGCCAACAAGACCATGCTCAAGGTGCGCAAGAAGGTCGGCCTGGCCGCGCTCAAGCTGTAAACGATCATCGCACGAACCCTATGCAGGCGGCCGGCTCTTCCCGGCTGCCTGTTTGCGTTTGCGGGCGGCCGCAGGCGGGTATCTATAATTGAAATGCCAAGAAAAACGGGAGGCGTGAAAATATGAACGCATATTCTTCTGTCGTCGGAGCCATCGGGCGCACGCCGCTGGTGCGCCTTGCCAATATCGAACGGGAATTTGGGCTGCGCGCGCGGCTGTACGCCAAGCTGGAGGCGCGCAACCCCGGCGGCAGCGCAAAGGACCGCGTGGCGCTGCAGATGATCGAGACCTTCGAGCGCGAGGGCAGGCTCAAAGAGGGCAGCGTCATCGTGGAGCCGACCAGCGGAAACACCGGCATCGGCCTGTGCATGATCGCCGCCGCGCGGGGATATCGATGCATCATCGTCATGCCCGCGAGCATGTCCGAGGAGCGCAAAAAGCTCATGAAGGCCTTCGGCGCGCAGTTGGTGCTCACCGACGCGCAAAAGGGCATGGCCGGCGCGATCGAGGAGGCGGAAAAGATCGTGGCGGCGACGCCGGGCGCGGTCATGGCGGGCCAGTTTGAAAACCCCGCCAACCCGCAGGCGCATTATCTGACCACCGGGCCGGAGATCTGGCAGGATACGGACGGCGAGATCGACGCGTTCGTCGCCGGAGTGGGCACGGGCGGCACGATCACGGGCGTCGGAAAATATCTCAAGGAGAACAAGCCGGAGGTGTGCATCGTGGGCATCGAGCCGGATTCCTCCGCGGTCCTCTCCGGCGAAAGGAGCGGCGCGCACGGCCTGCAGGGCATCGGCGCGGGCTTTGTGCCGAAGGTGCTGGACGTGCAGATCATCGACAGGATCGTGCGCGTGAAGGACGAAGACGCCATGACGACGGGCAGGCTGCTCGCGCGCAGAGAGGGCGTCCTCGCGGGCATCAGCTCCGGCGCGGCGGCGTGGGCGGCTATCGAGCTGGCCAAAGAGGAGGCGTTTGTCGGGAAGAATATCGTGGTGCTGCTGCCCGATACCGGAGACCGATACCTCTCCACCGCAGAATTTGACGATTGAACGAGCCGGGCGAGAGCAAGGGTCGCCCCTACGGAAGAGGAAGAAAGCGACGATAGGCGTTCCAATGTAGGGGCGGGGCTTGCCCCTGCCCGTCTGAGCCGCCCGTGCAGGTGCATCGGGTCGGGCGAGAGCAAGGGTCGCCCCTACGGAAGAGGAAGAAAGCGACGATAGGCGTT
>JAUMYC010000161.1 GCA_030528845.1 Eubacteriales bacterium | reverse complement strand
GGGTCCCCCGCACCCCTCCCAAAAGAAGCCTGTAAAGATGCGGGCACGCTGCTCCTGTCTTTATTTTTTCGTCTTCCGTAAGTCTGCATATACAATATCGCCCCGACCTGAACAGCTGCGTTCCGGCCGGGGCGATCTCTGTATATTCGAAGTATGTAATTCTAGGAATAACCCGTACCCCCAATATGGGATTCTTAAGGGGCATTGTCCCTTAAGCGGGGTCCTTAGGGGCAGCGCCCCTAAGCGGTTCCCTCGGGGCAGCGCCCCTAAGCAGACTCAGCCCACGTTCGATCAGTACAGCGCGGGCAGGGGCAGCGGCTCGTCGAGGAGCTTGAGGCACTTGTCCATGCCCTTGAAAATATCGGGCAGCTCCATCAGCGCCTCGATGGGCATGCAGCTGAGCAGCGTGGGCAGGCCGCGCTGCGAGATGGCCAGATCGAGCAGCTCCATGGGCGAGCACTGCATATACGGCAGCACAGCGGAGCAATAGCGCCACAGGGCGTCGAGCGAACGGCGGGAAATGGGCGTGCCGAGCTTGTCCAGCCGTTCTCGGATGGCCGTCATGCGCAGCTCCATCTCCACGGGCAGATCGTTCTTCGGGGTGAAAATGCGGTTGAGCGCCTCGAGCGAGACCGCCTCGCCGTAGACCACGGGCCGCGCGTCCGCAGGCCGCCAGGGCAGCTCCGCGCCCTTGTGCTCCAGGCGGATGAGATAGGAACGGTCGTAGGTGGCGGTGGAGACGGGATAGGCGTCCGGCGCGTCGTCGATGGAGAGGATCAGGCGCAGGCCGGAGGAATTGCGGATCTGCGCTCCGTAGATCGAATTGACGACATAGCGGATGTCCTTTTGGCTGTTGGCGTTGAGCAGCGTGATCGCGGAGATGGTGTCATCGTCGTAGACCAGCTTGCCGTCGGCGATCAGCTTTTCCGCCGTGCGCGCCTCGTTGGTCACGCGGTAGCGCTGATATTCCGGGGTGGAGATGCCGATGGAACCGGCCAACAGGCGCATGGTGTCCCTCTTGCCGCTGCCCACCGGGCCGGAGAGCAAAATCGAACGGCTCAGCGTGAGACAGGCGAGCATGTTGACCGCCTCGTCGTTGCTGATCGGACGCGCGGCGCGGTCGAAATAGGCGCGCACGTCGCTGATGAGCTCGCTTGCGTTCGGGTTGGTCGTGACCGGGCGAGGCGGCGTGATGCTGTATTCGTCGTTCATGCCGGCGATGAGCCTGCGCGCACGTCCTGTGATCGTGCCTTCCACCAGCTTTTCGTCGAGCTCTTCCCTGATGGTCTTCTTCATGGCCTTCACGGCCTCTTCGGCAGCGGTGCGGGCGCTGGCCTCCGTTTCACGCAAAGAAGCGATGTCGCTGCGCAGCTCTTCCTTTTTGCGGTCAAGCGCGGCGAACTCACGGGCATACTGCGCGCGCAGCTCCTCCAAAATGAGCTCCTTTTCCGTCTCTCTGCGCTGGCGCAGCTTGTCCACCTCGGCCGAGAGCGCCAGCCGCTCGGCTTCGATCTCGGTCATGGCGCTGTCCGCGCCGTGCTGCATGCTGCGCTTGGCCCCGAAGACTTCCGTGAGCGCGTCGTTGAGCGTTTCGTTGCGCAGCATCTCCTCGATCAGGCTCGCGCGCGCCTCCTGCATGGGCAGCACCGCACGGATGGCTGTCATCGCGTTTTCGATCGGATCGTTCGCGGGAGAGCCCGTCGCCTCCAGCGGCACGGGATGGCCCAGCTGGTCGATGCGGCTCTTGCGCCATTTTTCGTCTACGATCTCATAGAGGCTGCGGCCGCGGCGCGGGCTCACGCCCATCTGGGCAAGCAGCGCCTGCTCGCGCATGGTGATGCGCGCGTTGATGGCGCGGTGCGTGGTCAGCGGGATGGTGGACGCCGTGGAATCCTCCGCCGGGGCGGGCGCTGCGGGAGCGACGGGCGCAGAGACGACTTGCGCCGCCGGGGCCACAGGCGCGACCGGCGCGGCGACGGGCGCTTCCGCTCTGGGGTAGATCGGTGCGGCGTACGCGCTCGGCGGCGCGTGCCGCTCCAGAGCCGCCGTGTTCACGAACATGGGCGTATTTTCTTCGATATTGATGCAGATGCCGACGGGCGCGTCCGGCGCGCTCCAGTTCCACTCTGCGGGCTGCGCTTTTGTGAAGATCACGCTGCCCTCCTCGCCCGGGGTCCATTTCCACGGGCCGGAATAGCGGCCGTCATAGCGCAGCGCCACGCAGGGCGTGCTCGGGCAATCGATATGCGCGCTGAAGGTCGTTTCCTCCTGCGGCGGGATGAGATCGAGCACCTGCGTGAGCAGGCCCGCCGCGGGCGCAAAGACTACGTCGGAATAGACCATAAACGCGTTATGCTCGCCGTTATCCGGAGAGAAATTTTTATTCGGGCGGATCTTTTCGTTTTCGCCGGGGAAGCGGCGCAGATCCAGCACGCAATAGCGCCCCATCAGGTGCATCCTGTTTTTGAACAGGCTCATCTCGTTTTTGTCGGGCACGATGCGCACAAAGCCCTGCGAAGGGAACATGACGGATGCGTCCTGCATCAGTTCGATCCGATCGTTCTCGCTCACCAGCAGCGGCTTGAGCCTGAAATACGATTTCAGGGGATTATCCTCTTCGATACATGCGATGGACAGTCTGCCTGGAAGCGTCATTTTTTTAGCCCCCGTTTCATAGTTTTTGTGTTTTTCGAGCCTTTTTTCGGGCTCAAGATGTTTTATTTTATCATTTTCCGCCTAACTTGGCAATAGCTTTTCGGCATTTCTGCCAAATTCAGCAGCAGTTCAGCGTACCATCGCTTTACAATACTACATTTCCGTTTGCGATACGCACCGGGAGAGGGCATGGCTTTTCCGGCCGCGTCGTGGTATACTTTTTCTGAATATCCGAAAACGCACGAGGGGAGGCGCCTGCATGGCGGTATGCTTTCTGACAGGAGGCGCGTGGCAGCTGCGCGAACAGCTGCGCAGCGATATGCGCGCGCATCTGGCCGACGAAGCCGGAGAAAACATCATCATCGTGGTGCCGGGCCAGCTCACTTTGGAGGCCGAGCGGCTCGCTCTCGAAGCCGCCGGGCGCGCGGGCTCCTTCCGTCTGCAGGTCTTCAGCGTGCGCCGCCTGTGCGAAAAGGTGCTCGAGCAGGCCGGCGGCAGCGACGCGGCCCGCATCGACGAAAACGGTCGCGCCATGCTCATGCGCCGGGCGCTCGACCAGCTCGAGACACCGCTGCGCGTCTATGAACGCGCGAGACGCAGCCCGGGCTTTGCCGCGCTCGCCTCCGAGGCCGTCTCGCAGTGGAAAGAAGCCGGCATGGACGCCGAGGCGATCGACGCCCTCGCCCGCGCGCGCGAAGGCTCCCCGCTGGGCGAAAAGCTGGCCGACCTCGCCTGCCTTTTCCGCGCGTGGCATTCCTGCGCGCAGGGGCTGGGCATAGACGACGAGGACGCGCGCCGTCTGGCCATGTCCCGCCTGCAGGACGCCCCCTATTTCCACGGCGCGTCCGTGTGGTTTTACGGCTTCGATCTGCTCACCCGCCCCGTCGCGGAGTGCATCTGCGCGCTGGCGGTGGTCTGCGCGCGCGTGCGCGTGCTCGTGCCGCTGCGCGAGAGCCGGCGCGACGAGCATCTCTACCGCCCCATCCGCAAGACCTACGAGCGCATGCTCGCCCTGCTGCGCGAGAGCGGCGTGCCCTACGAACGCGAGGAGATCGACCCCGCGCACCCGCGCAAGCCCAACGGCGTGCGCCTGCTCGAGAGAGAGCTTTTCTGCTATCCCGTCGCCGCGCAGCAGGAGCCCGCGCGCGAACTGCGCCTCTACAGCGCGCGCAACCCACGCGACGAGGCCGAGCACATCGCCGCGTCCATCCGGCAGATGGTGCGGCGGCACGGCCTGCGCTACGGCGACATCACCCTCGCCGTGCAGGGCGGCGAAGCCATGCTGCCCGCGCTGCGCAGGGCCTTTGCCCTCTATGAGATCCCCGTCTTCTTCCCGGAGAGCCGCCCCGCCTCGAGCCATCCGCTCGCCGCGTCTGTGCTCGCAGCGCTGTCCGTCGCCGCAGGTCCTGTGCATGAAAACGACGTGCAGGCGCTGCTCTCGCTGGGCTATTGCGGCCTGAGCGACGACGAATGCGACCGCATGCGCAATTTCGCCTTCTCACACGGCGTGAAGGGGCATAAATGGCTGCGCCCGTATCTGCCCGGAATCGACCCGGAGGGCCGCAACGCCGCCTTTGAGCAGCTGCGTCAGGCCGCTTTCGCGCCCGTAGAACGCCTTGCCGAAGGTCTGCGCACAGGCTCCGCGCGCGAGCGCCTCGAGGCGATCTTCCGTTATCTGCAGGAGACCGGCGCATACGAGCGCATGCTCTCGCAGGCCGAGCAGATCGCCGCGGCGGGCGAGCCCGTGCGTGCGGCGGAGGGCGCGCAGGTCTGGAGCAAGCTGACCGCCTGCATGGATCAGATCGCCGCCATCTACGCCAACGCGCAGCGCCCGCCCTCCGCCCGCGTCCTCGCGGATCTCTTCCGGCAATCGCTGAGCGTGGCGGAGCTCAAGCCCCTGCCTCAGTCTGCCGACGCCGTCGCGGCGGGCGCGCTCGAGCACATGAAGACGCGGCCCGTGCGCCTGATGATCATCGCCGGGGCGACCGACGCGGAGCTTCCCGGGCAGGTCGCGCTGCTGAGCGATGCGGAGCGCGAATCCATCGAAAAAGAGATCTGGCTCGGGCCAAACCGCTCCGAACGCAGCTGCATGCAGATGCTGGCCGCAAAGAGCGCCGTCTCCTTTGCGCAGGAAATGCTCTGGATCTCCTGGCATGTCTCCGGTGCGGACGGTTCCGTGCGCCGCCCGGGCATGCTCGTGCGCTCCGTGCGCGCGCTCTATCCGCGCCAGCCGATCTCCGGCGGCGTCATCGAAAGCGAACGAGAGCTGGCCCTGCGCCTGCTGCAGCCGGACGCCGCCCTGCTGGCCGCAGGAGAAGCCCTGCGGCGCGAGGAAGGTCCGAATGCGCTGGAGACCGAAGCCCTGCAGGCGCTCTCCCGCCTGCCCGAGGGCGGCGAACGCCTGCGCGCCATGCGCTCCGCCCTGCAGGGAGACCCTCTGCCCGGTTCCATCCCGCCCTCTCTTGCGGGCAGGCTCTACGACGGCCCGAAGAGCCTCTCCGTCAGCCGTCTGGAACGCTTCGCGCGCTGCCCGTTTTCGCATTTTCTGCAATACGGCGCGCGCCCGGAGGAGATCCGCGAATACGGCGTCACTCCGCGCGATTCGGGCGATTTCTGTCACGAAGCGCTCTCCCGCTTCACAGAGCTCTATCCCGGGCAGAGCGACCCGGAGACGGCCGTGCAGCGCATGGATTCCATCACCGCCGAGCTGCTGAGCGAAAAGCTGCCCGGCCTCGCTCAGGACGGCGCGGTCTACGAAACGGAGACGCGGCAGCTGCGGGAGGTCGCGCGCCGCGCCGCCGTGACCAACCTCAAACACATGGGCGCGAGCCGCTTTTCGCCCGTCGCCGCCGAAACGGCCTTCCGCGGCCGCAGCGCCGTGCCCCTTGAGGGCGCTCTGCTCGAGGGCCGCATCGACCGGGTCGACCTGTGGAAAGCCGCCGACGAGACCTACCTGCGTATCGTCGATT
>JAUMYC010000160.1 GCA_030528845.1 Eubacteriales bacterium | reverse complement strand
TCTCCCGGGCCGGATAACCTCGTCTGCCGGGCAGCGGCTGCCCTGCAGGAGCGCACCGGCCTGCGCAGAGGCGCGCGGATGCTCCTCAAAAAGCGCATCCCCAGCGAAGCCGGGCTGGGCGGCGGCTCGGCAGACTGCGCCGCGGCGCTGCGGCTGCTGTGCAGGCTGTGGCAGGTCTCCCTCCCGGAGGAGGAGCTGCTCTCCATCGGCCTGAAACTGGGGGCGGACGTCCCCTTCTGCCTGACGAACCGCTTCGCGCGCGTGAAGGGCGTGGGTGAGCAGATCGAGCCGCTCCCCGGGGCGCAGAACCTGCCGCTGGTCATCCTCAAGCCCCGCGCCGGCGTGTCCACTCCGGCGGCGTTTCGCCTGCTGGACGAAAGATTTTCCCAAAAGCCCAAAAGAGACCTTGACAGCGCGCTCTTTGCGTTGTCTAATAAAGACTGGGAACAGTTTGCGCGCTGCGCAGGCAACGACCTGCTCCTTCCCGCGCTGGAGCTCGCGCCGGAGATCCGCAGCTGCATCGCCCTCCTTCGGGAGAGCGGCGCGTTCTATGCCGATATGACCGGCAGCGGCTCGGCCGTGTTCGGCGTGTTTGCAGACGGGCAGAGCGCCCGCAGCGCCGCAGAGGCCATCGGCCCGGGCGCGTTCGCAGTCCACACGCTGGCCTGACGGCCCATCCATCACGGAATCAAAGGGTAAAAACATTCAACAGGAGGAATCATTCATGCGTACTCTCAGGTCCATCCTCGTGCTCGCTCTGGTTGTGTGTCTCTTCGTCCCGGCATGCCTTGCCGAAGAGGTCGTGTCCGATCCTTCTCTGGCCGCGCTGGAAGCCCGCGTGGGCATCAGCTCTGCCCAGGCCGAAGAAAAATACGAAGCGATCAAGAAGGGTTCGAAGGGCAACACCGTCAAGGCCGTGCAGGCCAAGCTCATTGAGCTGGGATATCTCGACGACAAGGCAGACGGCTCCTTCGGCAACAAGACGCAGACCGCCGTGGAACTGTTCGAGACCGAGCAGGATCTGACGGTGGACGGCGTGCTCACTCCTCTGGAGATCTACTACACGCTCGACTGCGCGCCCATGTCCCGTAACGAAGTCGTCATCAGCAAGGCCAGCGCAGAGGATCTGCCCAGCCTGCAGGCCGCGCTCGAGGTGCTGCCCATCCGCGTGACCAGCTCCAAGGTGCTGGTGCAGAGCAAGCTGAACAAGGATTCCTACCCGGATATGCTCACCGCCGTGGTCGAAAATACCACCGGCCAGAGCATCGTCGGCTACACCGTCGGCTTCCTCGGCTTTGACGGCAACGGCGCTCCCCTGCAGATCCTGACCCAGTATGACGAAAACGGCTATTACGAGATCCTCGGCGACGCCGAGAACATCTCCCTCGCCGCGGGCCAGAGCTTCGGCACCAGCTACGGCTGGCGCCTGCAGAACGAGCACGGCATCGTGCATCTGCTCGCCTGTGTCTATTCCGCCACCTTCGAGGACGGCACGGTCTGGGAAAACCCGATCTACAGCATCTGGAAGGAAGCCTACGCCGAACAGCAGCTGGACGTCTCCGCCGCCGCGGAATGAACCATCGCGCTCATTCAGGAGCCTCTCGTTTTGAGAGGCTCTTTTCTTTTGCCCGCGCGCGAAAAATCCGCCGGGAGGATGTATAAAAGCAGCGCAATATGCCGACTCTTGTAGCAGAAAACAAGCGAAGGAGGCAGAAAAACAATGAAGGGGAAGATCATCGCCGGGAGCTTGGCGCTGCTGCTCGTCTGCGCGGCATGCACTCCCGTGCGCGCGCTGCCGCCGATCATCCGGCTGCACGTGCTCGCCCGCAGCGACAGCGAGCAGGATCAGGCGCAGAAGCTCGTGGTGCGCGACGCGGTGCTCGGTCAGGCGCAGGAGCTGCTGCGCGGCTGCGAGGACGCCGCGCAGGCCTATGCGACGCTGGACGAACAGCTCAGTCAGATCGAAAA
Source organism: Eubacteriales bacterium (assembly GCA_030528845.1). The sequence goes on along the minus strand of JAUMYC010000160.1, from coordinate 3,674 downwards.
AACCGCCCGGCAGGCCGCCGGCAGCGCCGATGTATGCGCAAAGTTGGGAACAGAACACTATCCCGACCGGGACTACGGCTCCTTCACCCTGCCCGAGGGCGATTATCTCTCGCTGCGGGTGGAGATCGGCCCGGCGCAGGGGCAAAACTGGTGGTGCGTCGTGTATCCGTCGCTGTGCATGCCCGGGGCGGACGCGCAGGCGATCCCCGCGCTGCTCGAGCCGAGGCCGCTGCGCAGCGTCGTCTGGCAGTGGCTCACAGCGCGCTGGGAGGGGCTATTTCAGAAAAGTGAGGCGTTAGAACATGCATGAACAACACAAAAACACCCTGCGGCGCGCGGCATGCTTCCTGTCGGCGCTGCTGCTTCTTCTGAGCGCGGCCTGCCCGCCCGCGCGCGCGGCGGTCGTGCTGCAATTGGGCGACAGGGGCGAAAATGTCGTCAAGGTGCAAAAACGATTGATCCAGTATGATTATCTGGACGGCGAGGCCGACGGCCTGTTCGGCGAGGCCACGCTCGAAGCCGTGCGCTTCTTCCAGCGGCGCAACGGCCTGTCCGTGGACGGCAAGGTGGGCCCGGCGACGGCCGCCGCGCTGGGCGTGACTTTACAGGCGGGCGATTCCGCTGCCGCCTCCTCCACGGCCTATCTCTCCGCCGACCACCGCCTGCTCTCCAAGCTCGTGCATGCGGAGGCGCGCGGCGAGAGCTACAAGGGGCAGGTCGCCGTGGCGGCAGTCGTGCTCAACCGCGTGCGCTCGTCGGAGTTCCCAAAGACCATCTCCGGCGTGATCTATCAATCCGGCGCGTTCACCTGCGTGAGCAACGGCTCCATCAACAACACGCCCGACGCCTCCTGCATCCGCGCGGCGCGGGAAGCGCTCAACGGCTGGGACCCGACCGGCGGCTGCCTGTATTATTATAACCCGGACGCCACGGACGACGCGTGGATCCGCACGCGCACCGTCGTGACCGTCATCGGGCGGCATCATTTCGCCGTGTAAAGGAGAAGGGAAAAAGCATGCGTCTGAACAACAACGCGCAGAAGATCGGGCTGATCGCGCTCGCGCTGCTGCTGGTCGCCGCCGCTGCGGTCGCCATCGTGCAGAGCCGGCGCGCGGATCGCTTCGCCGACGCCACGGAAGCCGCGCTGCGCGGAGCCATGTACGAAAGCGCAGAGCTGCTCGGCGGACTGCAGGGCAGTCTGCTCAAGCTGCCCGCCAGCGCAGACCCCGCCCGCGAGCAGCTGCTCCTGAACGACATCGCCCGGCAGGCGTTCGGCGTGCAGGAGCACCTCGCCACGCTGCCCAACGCCGCGCAGGACCTGCAGGGCGCGCTGAAATTCGTGAACCAGGTGCAGGATTACGCCGAAACGCTCACGGCCAGACTCGGCGCGGGCGGCGCGCTCACCTCCGAGGACCAGCGCCAGCTCTCCACCCTCGCGCAGAGCGCGCAGCAGCTGCAGAGCCAGCTGCTCGGCGCGGCGGAGACTCTCTCGCCCATCGATTTTTCCGCGCCCACCGCAATAAGCGGAACCAAAGACCAGCCGCCGTCCGTCGAATATCCGACGCTGATCTATGACGGGCCGTTTTCCGACGGCGCGCAGCCGGGAGCGATCCCGCTGCAGGGCGGCGAGATGATCAGCCCCGAACAGGCGCAGAGCACGGCGCTGGCCTATGTGGGCGTCGAACGCGCGCAGTCCATCCGCTATCTCGGCGAGCGCAGCATGCCCGCGCCGTGCCACGAATTTGAGATCAGCGACGGGCGGCAGAACCTGACCGTGTGCATCACGAAGGAAGGCGGGCATGTGCTCTACATGCTCACCGACGGCGCAGTTTCGCAGATCACGCTCGGGGAGAGCGAATGCATCGACGCCGCGGGCGATTTTCTCTCCGCACGGGGCTACGGCGAGATGCTGCCGACCTATTGGGCGACGGCGGACGGCTACTGCACCATCAACTATGCCGCGCTGCAGGACGGCGTGCTGCTCTATCCGGATCTCGTAAAGGTGCAGGTCTCGATGGAGAGCGGGCAGGTCTGCGGCGTGGAGGCCGCGAACTATCTGGCCAATCACGCGCAGCGGCAGCTGGAGGAGCCCCGCGTCTCGCAGCAGCAGGCGCAGCAAACGCTCAGCGAACGCCTTGCCGTCAGCGGCTCGCGCCTGTGCGTGATCCCCACGGAGCCCGGCGAAGCGCTCGCATGGGAATTCTCCGGCGAGATCGAGGGCGTCGGCTCGTATCTGGTCTATATCGACGCGATGACCGGCCGGGAGCTCGATATCCTGCGGCTCGTCGAAACAGAAACAGGTCTGGAAACGCAGTAGCAAAAGCGAACACGGTCTTTCCAAAACAGAAAACGGTTTGTTCGTTTCTTTCCACAAATGGCGCAGAAACGAATTTGGTCTGTTAAATGCTGTCTGCGGGGTTGAAACTTCGGCCTGATTACGATAAAATAGATGTACTGATTTACGGAGGGATCTATTATGACCAAGAAGAAAAAAGCAAACCGGGGAGTGCGGCTGCTGCTGTTCATTCTGGAACTGGCCGTCGCCGTTGCGATCCTCTTTTTCGTAGCAAAATCTCTGCCGAAGGACCTCACGCTCACGTCCATCGGCTCGGGCATTTCGCAGTCTCTGCTCATCACCACCCCTGAGCCTGACCCGACGCAGGCTCCCACCGCCGCGCCTACTGCCACTCCCGCGCCCACTCCCGTGGTGCTGGTGACGCCGGAAGCGCAGACGGAGACCGAGCAGACCGCCCTGCCCGAGACCGAAGTCGGCATTGAAGGCGAAGAACAGACCGAAGTCGTCGTCGATACCGAGCCGACCGACCCCGCCCAGAGCACGACCGGTGAGGAGAGCACCTCCGAAGAAGAGGGTGACTCGCTGGATACCTTCGACGAGACGCAGCCCACCGAGCCGCCCGTCGCCACGCCTGAGCCGGAGCTCGTCTCCACTGCGCGCAGCGCGAGCATCACCATCTCCGCAGCGGGCGACTGTACTCTCGGCGGCGATGCGCTTAACGGCGGTCTGAAGCGCTTCGAGCGCGTGTTCGACGAATACGGCGAGGATTATTTCCTTGAAAACGTGAAGGACATCTTCGCGGAGGACGACCTGACCATCGTGAACCTCGAAGGCGCGCTCACCGGCGAGACCGCCCGCAAGGACAAGGAATTCTCCTTCAAGGGCGATCCGCGCTTTGCCAAGATCCTCACCTCCGGCAGCGTCGAGGTCGTTTCCATCGACAACAATCATTCGCAGGATTATTATTCTCAGGGCCTGGCCGACACCAAGAAGACGCTTGACTACGTCGGCGTGGGCTACGCCGGCCTCGGCACGACCTATACCACGACCATCGAAGGCACGAACATCGGCATGCTGAGCTATCGCGTGTGGGATATGAGCGTGGAAGAGATGTCCGCGGAGATCAGCGCGCTCAAGCAAGAGTGCGACCTCGTGATCGTCTCCATCCACTGGGGCGAGGAGAAGGTCGGCAAGGCGAATGCCACGCAGATCAAGCTCGGCCACGCAGCTGTGGACGCCGGCGCGGATCTCGTGCTTGGCCACCACCCGCACGTCGTTGGCTCCATCGAGCTCTACAAAGACAAGTACATCGTCTACAGCCTGGGTAATTTCTGCTTCGGCGGCAATTCCAACCCGGCCGATAAGGACACCTTCATCT
>JAUMYC010000159.1 GCA_030528845.1 Eubacteriales bacterium | reverse complement strand
AACATGGACAGCCCGATCTGCAACGGCATCTGCGGAAATATCTGCAGCGGCATCTGCGGCGAATGCGGCTGGTGTACATGCGCGCTGCCCGAGCCGCCCGTCTTCGGCTTCTGGGCCGATTACAGCGCGCTGAGCCTTGCGGCGGAGGCCGCCTTCCCGCTCGGCGACGTCGTGTATTCCGTCGGCCCCGTCTCGAAGCAGAGCAGCACGATCACTCTGCAGCAGGCCGGGCGCTATCTCGCCGTCTGGACGATCAACGGCACGGCGCAGGCCAACATCGACGCGCTGATCACCCTGCGGCGAAACGGCTACGGCATGGCCGGCAGCGCCGCGAACGTCATCGCCGCGCAGGGCGAGAGCCTGACCGCCATCGGCCAGCTGCCCTTCAGCGCGCAGGCCGGAGACACGCTGCAGCTGGTCACAGACAGCGCGCTGGCGATCTCCGGGCGCCCCTCCGCGACGCTCAGCCTCGCGCGCATCTGCTGACGTTTTCTCCAAATAGCAAAATGGCCGGAGGAAAGCCTCCGGCCGCTTTGCGTTCAATCCAAGAAGTCCACGTTTTCCCGACCAAAGACGTCCCGCGCATGCTGGATGGTCTCCATGCGCTCCGGGTCGCTCGCCTTGTTCTTCTCGCCCGCGAGGCGCAGCACCACCTGCAGCGGCTCGCCGAATGCGGCGGAAAGCTCCTGCGCGATGAGCTTTTTGCGCTCGTCCTTGTCCAGCAGCGACATGAACATGCGGTCGTTTTTTGCAAACTCCAGCACGGCTGCGCCCTCCTCGCGCCCGGCGAAGATCGCCTTGCTCAGCGGCATGCGCAGCGCCGGGTTCGCCGCAGAGAGCTTCTCCGCCGCAGCCGTCCATTTTTCCGCGCCCTCCGCCGCAGCCTTTTTCACAGGGGCCTTCGCGGCGGCTTTGGGGGCCGCAGCCGGCTTGGGCGCAGGCTTTGGCGCGGGCTCGTCCATGGCAAAGGGCGGCGCGTCGAGATCGCCCGGCAGGTCAAACGGCGGCGGCTCCGGCAGATCCTCCTGCGGCGCGGGGGAAGCTGCGGGCGCGATGCGCACGCCGTTCGCCAGCGCCTTTTCCAATTTTGCCACGCGCTCGCTCAGCGCGTCCAGCTGCACCTTCTGCGCGGGCCTGCAGCACAAAAACGCGCACAGCTCCAGCGCGGCGCGCGGCTGCGAGGACCATTTCATGTCCGATTCGCAGTCCATAAACGCTTCCATCATGCGGATCAGCTTTTCCGACGGCACGCCCTGCCCCTGCAGGATATAGCGCTGCGCGTCCTCCAGCGTGCATTCGAGCAGGGCAGAGGCCTCCTGCGGCGCATTGCCCAGCGCCTGCGCCACCAGCAGCGAGCGCAGATGGCCCGTGACCTCGCGGCCAAAGGCCTGCGCGTCGCGCCCGTCGCGCATGAGCGTGTCGATGGCCTTGAGCGCGCCCGCAGCGTCCTCTGCGATGAGGCACTGCGCGAAGGAGAAGAGGAATTCCCGTCCGCTGGTGCCGATGGCCTCGCGCACGGTGGCGGCGGAGACCACGTTTTCCCCATAGGACAGGCACATGTCCAGCAGGCTGAGCGCGTCTCGCATGCCGCCTTCGGCGGAGCGGGCGATCTCGCTGAGCGCCTCGTCCTCGGCCTGCGCGCCCACGCCCGCAAGCACCGTGCGCAGCTGGCCAACGATCGTCTCGGCGCCGTAACGCTTGAAATCAAAGCGCTGGCAGCGGGAGAGGATGGTGGCGGGCAGGCGGTTGGGCTCGGTCGTGGCCAGCAGGAACACGGCGTGCTCCGGCGGCTCCTCGAGCGTCTTGAGCAGCGCGTTGAACGCGCCCGTGGAGAGCATGTGCACCTCGTCGATGATATAGACCTTGCGCTTTGCGCTGGCCGGAGGGTATTTCACCTTGTCGCGCAGGTCGCGGATCTCGTCCACGCCGTTGTTGGAGGCGGCGTCGATCTCGACCAGATCCATGCTGCGCTCTTCTAAAAATTCCCGACAGACGGCGCAGCGGCCGCAGGGCTCGCAGCCGCCCTCCGGCTCGAGGCAGTTGATCGCCCGCGCAAAGACGCGCGCGGTGGTCGTCTTGCCCGTGCCGCGCGAGCCGCAGAACAGATAGGCATGCGCGATGCGCCCGGACAGGATCTGGTTTTTCAGCGTGGTGATGATATGCTCCTGCTCCTGCCCCACGATATCGCCGAAGCGCTCCGGGCGCCACTGGCGGTACAAGGCCTGATATGCCATGTATGCTCCTCCTTTTGCCTGCCGCTGCAGGCCTTCCATGCAAAGTTTATCACGCTAAAGCAGGGCATAGCCCTATGTATTTCGTCCTTTATTGGTCAGTTTTGCCTATATTTTCGGCCCAGATTTACCCCGCCCTTTACAAAACACTAAAGCAACGGAACGGATGCCGTGGTATAATAGGTAAGGTTTTGCATAAATGCAAAGCGTATGCATTTTCCCCGCAAGCAAAAGAAATTTTCGCCGTTTTCTCGCAGGCCGCGTCTTTCCGCGGCGCAGGCGAGTATACTGTCTTGCGGCCGCCCGTTCGGCCGGGGGAGATTATACTGGAGGCAAGAGACATGAACCGCATCATCCTCACCGGCGGCGGCACCGCCGGACATGTCACGCCAAACCTGGCGTTGATCCCCAGACTGCTGGATGAGGGCTGGGAGATCCATTACATCGGCACGGAGAACGGCATCGAGCGCTCGCTCATCGAGCCCCTCGCCGGCGTGACCTATCACAGCGTCGCGACGGGCAAGCTGCGCCGCTATTTCGACGTAAAGAATTTTACCGATCCCTTCCGCGTGGTCAAGGGCGTGGCGCAGGCCTCCGGGCTCGTGAAGTCCATCAAGCCCACCCTCGTCTTTTCCAAGGGCGGGTTCGTTTCCGTTCCGGTGGTCTACGGCGCGCGCATGCACCGCGTGCCCGTGCTGCTGCATGAATCCGACATGACGCCCGGCCTCGCCAACCGCATGACCATCCCCTTCGCGGAGAAGCTGCTGTGCACCTTCCCGGAGGCGGCCAAGCTCGCCGGCGCCAAGGGCTGCTACACCGGTACCCCCATCCGACAGGATCTGCTGCGCGGCAGCCGCAGGGAAGGCCTGAAGCTCTTCGGCTTTGACGAAAGCCGGCCCGTCCTCATGGTCACAGGCGGTTCCTCCGGCGCGCAGGCCATCAACCATGCGCTGCGGGCCGCTCTGCCCAGGCTCACCGAGCTCTTTCAGATCCTGCATCTGTGCGGCAAGGGCAACCTCGATTCCTCTCTGGCGGGCAACCCGCGCTATTGCCAGCGGGAATACCTCAACGAGGAAATGGCCCACGCCTTTGCCTGTGCCGACGTGCTCATCTCCCGCGCGGGCGCGAACACCCTCTGCGAGATCCTCGCGCTGTATAAGCCCTCGCTGCTCATCCCCTATCCCAAGGGGAACACGAGCCGCGGCGATCAGGTCGACAACGCGGCTTCCTTTGAAAAGCGCGGCCTTGCCCGCGTGCTCCCGCAGGATCAGATGACCGCGGATTCTCTGGTCAAGAGCATCGTGGACGTCTACCGCGAGCGCGGCCAGCTCATCGACGCCATGGAGCGCGAGCCCTCTGCCGACGGCCTGCGCAACGTGCTCAGCGAGATCGCCAAGTACAAAAAGTGAACCCCGCTTTTTCCTATTATACCGAAAAGGGCGGGCAAAATCCAGAGGGCGCGCCCTCTGCTCCCGAAAAACGAACGTGCTCCCGGCTCCGGCCGGGGGCACGTTTTTTTCTCCCTATTGCTTTGGCTTCGCCGCAGTCCTCTTCGCGGGGCTGCGCGTCCGCTTGGGCTTGTAAGGCTCCTTCTCGAAGACGACGGCGGGGTCTGCCCGGTCGGCCGCCTCGACGAGGAAGGTGCTGTAGCGGCGGATGGAGCCCATAAACTTTTCATAGAGCGGCGCGGCGGCCTCTGCGCTGCCCGCGCGGGCCATTTTGTTCAGCGCCCTCTCCCAGCGGCCGGTCGTCTCGGCGGAGGAGATCTCCTCCGGCACGACGGCGATGAGCTTGCGCCCCTTTTCCGTGGAGAGGATGAGCTTGCCCTTTTCCTGAATATAGCCCACCTGCTTGAGCCGCTCGATGATGGCGGCGCGCGTGGCGGGCGTGCCGAGGCCCGAATCCTTCATCGTCTCGCGCAGGGCCTCGTCCTCCAGCTCCTTGCCCGCCTGTTCCATCTGGCCCAGTAGCGTCGCCGCCGTGAGCCTTGCCGGGGGCTTTTCTTTTTTCTGCGCGATCTTCGCGCCCAGCACGCTGCGCTCGTCGCCCTTTTGCAGCGGCGGCAGCATCTGGTTTTCCTCGCCGTCCTTGTGTTCGGCCTTGTCGTTTTTATACAGCTCACGCCAGCCCATTTTCAGCGGCATATTGCCTGTGGACTTGAACAGATGCCCCTCGCATTCGGTGATGACCTTCGCGGAGAGGTATTCGTAATCCGGATACAGCGCGGCGACGAGCCTGCGCGCGACCAGATCAAAGATCTTCGCTTCGTCGGCCGTCAGGCTTTTCCCGCTCGCGCGCACGCCCGTGGGCACGATGGCGTGGTGGTCGGAAATTTTGGAATTGTCATATACCCTCTTGGGGCGCGGCGGGCTCGGCAGCAGCCGCTGCGCATATACCGCCGGCTCGCCTTCCATGCCCTCCAGCGCCTTGGTGATCTTCGGGGCCATGTCGTCGGGCAGGCAGCGGCTGTCCGTGCGCGGATAGGTGAGCAGCTTATGCTTTTCGTAGAGCGACTGCGCGATGTCGAGCGTTTTCTTCGCCGAAAAGGAGAAGCGCACGTTGGCGTCCCGCTGCAGAGAGGTCAGGTCATAGAGCTGCGGCGGCTTCTGGCGCTTATTTTCGCGGGTGGATTCGGCCACGCGCGCCTTTTTCCCCTTGATCTCCGCCTTGGCCCGCTCGAGCGTTTCCTTTTCAAAGGAGCGCGTTTCTTTGGTCTTGGGGTGCATCCACAGGCCGGTGTAGTCGCCGAAATCGGTGGTCAGCTCCCAATAATCGCGCGGGACGAAGCGCTCGATCTCCAGGTCCCGTTTCACGACCAGCGCGAGCGTGGGCGTCTGCACGCGCCCGAGCGAGAGCAGCGCGCCGTAGCGCAGGGTAAAGGCGCGCGAGGCGTTCATGCCCACGAGCCAGTCGGCCTCGGAGCGGCATTTCGCGCTGGCGTAGAGCGCGTCGTAGTCGCTGCCGGGGCGCAGGTTCGCAAAGCCTTCCCGGATGGCGGCGTCGGTCATGGAGCTGATCCACAGCCTCCGCACCGGCTTTTTGCAGCCCGCCTGCCGGTAAATATAGCGGAAAATGAGTTCGCCCTCGCGCCCGGAGTCCGTCGCGCAGATGATATCGCTCACCTCCGCGCTGAGCATCAGCTTTTTGACCGCGCTGAACTGGCTGCGCGTCTTGGGCAGCACCTTGGTCTTGAGCTTTTCCGGCAGCATCGGCAGCGTTTCCCTGCGCCATGCCTTCCAGGCCGGGTCGATCTCGTCCGGGTCGCACAGGGCGACCAGATGCCCCAGCGCCCATGTGACCACATAGCCGCCGCCCGTGAAGCAGCCTTCGCCCTTGCCCTTTGCGCCCAGAACGCGCGCGATGTCCCTCGCTACCGAGGGCTTTTCCGCTACCACCAAAGTCGCCACGAGGAGCCTCCTTTTTTGGGGGTTGTGGCGGGGTGGGTCTTTATTGGGAAAAAGAAAGACCCTCCCCGCAC
>JAUMYC010000158.1 GCA_030528845.1 Eubacteriales bacterium | reverse complement strand
TGCAGCTCCTCCCGGGCAGCGTTCAGCTCGGCCAGCAATTCGCTCGTGTCGTGCGCGAGAGAGCCGAATTCCGCGTTGAATTCCGCCAGATGCTCCTGCGCTTTTTCGTATACAGCGTCGAGCTCGGCCATCAGCCAGTCGCTCTCCTCGGGCGTGCAGGAGCCGTATTTGAGATCGTTCAGGATGGCGTACATGCGGTTGGCGGAGCTTTCGAGCATGTCGATGTGGTATTGCAGGCGCATGTTGAGGCCCGCCGCCTCCGCGTGCTGCTGCTCCATGCTCTCCGCCGCAGCCGTGTCGTCCAAGCCTTCGAGCGCAAATCTGTTCATAAACTCGTTGGTATGGGCGAACAGATCGGACACGTCGCCCTCCTGCAGCGCCTCCGCCCTGTCCAGAGCGCCGTTGAGGGTGGAGCTCTGCGCGTCCGAACGCAGCAGGGCGGCGTCCGACGAAGCGGGAGAGCCGAGCAGGCGCAGGACTTCCTGCTCCGTCACGGCAAAGCCCGTCGTGAGAAGCATGCTCAGCAGCGCGGCCAGCAGCCACGCGGAATATCGCAGCGCATTTTTGTTCATCGCATAGTCTCCTCTGCTGTACCTTTGTGTATATGATCCGACGTAATAACTGCAATTCTGCATGTATTTTAATATGATGGAAAGGGAAATGCAAGAATATGACGGCACTGTAACAGTTTTGTCGCACTTTGCGGCGTGGGAGCGGCTCCCGGAAAAAGAGCCCCTCCGCGCCGGATGCGGCGCGGAGGGGCTCGAAGGGATGCGGCGAAATGCTCATTTGCCCGCGCGAAGACAGATCTCCACGCGGTGGCCGTTTGCCGGGTCGCCCACGATGCGGATCTGCAGGCTGCGGCCGAGCAGCTCAAGGTCGCTCTCAAACGTGCCGATGAGCTGCAGCGCTTCGGTGGAGACGTAATCCGTCCAGGAGAGGAGCGCCAGCTGCGCCGGGACGTACACGCTCTCGGCCTGCGCGCCGAAGGCGGCCCAGTCCAGATCTTCATCCACCAGGCCCATGTACATCAGCAGGCCCATTGCGGTCGAGCCGGCTGTCTGCGCGGCGGTGTAGATGTCCGCGTTGCTCATTTTGCCGTCGATCAGGCTCTGCCACTGCACGGAGACGAGCGCCTTGCTCTCGCGTTCATAGACGAACGTCAGCCGGCTGCGCAGGGACTGATCAAAGGCCACGACGGAATCGTGTGTTTCGTCCACGCGGTGCGCGGCGGCCCATAAGGAGTTCGTGCCCTGCAGAACGGGGATCATGTCCATGGCGGCCTGCATCTGCGGCAGGGTAAAGCCGAGGTCGCCCTCCGTCACGCCGAAGGGAAGATATTCCGGGATGTCCAGCTCGGGAGCTTCTTCGGGCTGTTCGCAGCTGCGCTCGTCGTCGAGCAGGATCAGATGCCTGTCGAGCAGGAGCAGCTGCTGCGGGTTGGTGGTGGAGATGCTCAGCAGCACATCGCCGTGCAGATATACGCGGTAATAAAAATACTCCTGCTCGGTCAGCGCGCGGAAGACGCCGTCCTCGCCCTGCTCCATGGAAAGTGCTTCGAGGCCGAGCTGCTCCTGCGCGGCGGCGGCAGCCTCCTCGGCGCTCTGAACGCTCTGCGGCAGGCGGCGTGCAGTCACAAAGAAGGTGTTGAAGCGGCCTGTGTGCACGGTCACACCGTCCTCGCTGCAGGAGGTGCTTTCGATGAAGGGCAGGCGATAGCCGAAGCAGCCGTAGGCGAAGGTATCGCACGCGGGCGCGGGCTGCTCCTCGGCATAGGCTGCGCAGGAGGCGAGCAGCACGGCGCACAGCGCGGCGCAGAGCATTCTTTTCAGCGTTTGCATGGTCGTTGGGTCCCTCTCTTTCGTGCGGATTGGTGCTTCCCATTATATCCTGCGGCGCGTTTCTTTTCAACCGGAAGTTCCCGGGAGCGGGCAGGTTGCTTTTCCTGTGTGTTTGTGTTATTCTATAATGAACGGCCTGCCTCCGCGCATGCGGACAGGCACACAGAACAGGGAGAGTGATTTTTGCAATGAAAATGAAAAAGACGGTCTGCATCCTGCTGGCACTGCTTCTGAGCTGCACGGGCGCTCTGGCTGCGGCGGGGGTATTTTCGCCCAACGCCTATTATGAATATCTCGTCGGCAGCGCCGTCTGGCAGCTCTCCGCCGAAAGTCAGGCGATGATGCAGCAGACCTTCGCCGCCGCAAAGGGCGTTTTGAGCGAAATGCTGATCAAATGCCTCGACGAGGGCGAGGAGGACTGGAGCATGACGATCGACGAGAACGGCAAGGCGAGGATGACCTATCAGGGCAAGCCCGTCGCCGTGCTCGCGGATATCGACGACACGCTCGTCGACGGCGTGCATTACACCTGCGATATCGGGGGCAGCGACGGCCCGGTCAACAACGCGGCCTTTGCGCGCTTTGTGCTCAGCGACGGCTGCACGGCGCTCCCCGGAGCGGTGGAATTTGTCGAATTCTGCGGCAGCATCGGCGTGGAGGTGTTCTATATCACCAACCGCTACGATCAGGGATACAAGGTGGGGCAGTCCGATTCTGCGGGCTCGTATGAAGAGAGCATCGCCGAGGAGGGCAGGGGCCTGTACATCGCCAAGGACGGCACGGAGATCGGCTCGACGACCTATCAGGTGTTCGGCAAGAGCTTTTTTGACATCACGCTCGAATCCATGACCAAGCTTGGTTTTCCGATCGACGACCAGCATCTGCTCATCAATGATTCCAAGCTCAACGGCAACAGCAAGGAGGCGCTGCGCACCGCCGTGCGCGAAGGCTGCACGGATCACCCCAACGGCCAGCGCACGGACGGCAACAGCACCGGCAGCGCCACGACCTTCTCCTGCCCGGCGCACCACATCGCCCTGATCCTTGGTGATCAGCTCAACGATTTTTCCGACGTCTTCAGTGCGGAGGGCGTCGACGCCGTCTCCCGCGCGGAGCTGACCAAGGAATATGCCGACAAATGGGGTACGGAATGGTTCCTCATGCCCAATGCGGTCTACGGCGACGCGTTTGACTATGCGCTGGCCTACGGCATTCCCGAGCTGCTCAAGGCCTATTCTTATGTGAAATGACCCCTGCTGCAAGAGTCGCCGGTTTCGACCGGCGGCTCTTGTATTTTCTCGACAAACTCCGAAAATTCTGATAGACTGCTTTTTGTAGAATTTGAGCTTCGAAGGGAGTTTTTTGCGATGAAACGGATCTTTGTGTTCGTTCTGGCCATCGCCTGCCTCTTTGGCTGCGCCTCGGCCCAGATGCAGCAGCCGGTGAGCACCCGCTGGTATGAGGTGTTCGTGCGCTCCTATCAGGACAGCGACGGCGACGGCATCGGCGATCTGCCCGGGCTGATCGATCGGCTGGATTATATCGACGAGATGGGCTACGACGGCCTTTGGCTCATGCCCGTCATGCCCAGCCCGAGCTATCACAAATACGACGTGACGGACTACTGCGCGATCGACCCGGAATACGGCACGATCGAGGATTTCAAGGAGCTGGCGCGGCAGTGCCATGCGCGCGGCATTCGGCTGATCGTCGATCTGCCGGTGAACCACACCTCCACGCAGCATCCGTGGTTTGTGCGGGCGTGCGAGGCTCTGCGCAGCGGAAATGCGGACGACCCCTTCGTGGAGTACTATTGCTTTTCCGAGCAGGGCGGCGCCAAGACGGTGCCCCTGAGCGGGACGCAGTGGGCCTATGAGGAGCAGTTCTCCGGCGGGGGAATGCCGGATCTGAACCTCGATAACGAGGCCGTGCGCGGGGAGATCCGCGCGATCATGGACTTCTGGCTCAACGAATGCGGCGCGGACGGCTTCCGCCTCGACGCCGTGACGAGCTATTATGCGGCGGACGTGGAAAAGAACGTGGAGTTCCTCGGCTGGCTCAAGCAGACCGCGGAGGAGCTCAAGCCGGGCAGCTTTCTGGTGGGCGAGGCGTGGGTGGGCCTGACGACCATCGCCGAATATTACGCCTCCGGGCTCGACTGCTTCTTCCTCTTCCCGGCGGCGGAGGCCGAGGGTTATATCGCCCGCATCATCCGCGCGCGCTCCAACCCCGCGCAGCTGTTTGTCGATTCCATGCAGAAGATCGGCGACGCGATGGGGGAGGGGCGGCTGCTCGCGCCGTTCCTGGGCAACCATGACACCGGGCGCGCGGTGGGCAGCCTGCAGGCGCGCAGCGTGCCGGAGCGCGCGAAATTCGCCTTTGCGCTGGCAAACCTCCTCGGCGGAGCGACGTTCACCTATTACGGCGACGAGATCGGCATGGTCGGCTCGGGCGACGACCCCAACAAGCGTCTGGCCATGTACTGGAACGACGGCGACATGACGCAGCAGCCCCCGGGCGTGAACAAGCTTGAATACGCCTTCCCCTGCGCGGACGAGCAGCTGCAGGACGAAAATTCCATCCTGCGCTATTACAAAGAGGTGAACCTGCTCAAGGAAAAGCTGCCCGCCATCGCACTGGGCAAAAATGAATTCCTCTATTGCGACGGCGAGATATGCGTGATGCGCCGCACATGGAATGGGCAGGAGTGTTATCTGGCGGTCAACTTCTCGGCCAAGAACACGCATGCATATACGCTGGAGGAGGAAGGGCTTTCCTTTGCCGGGCAGCTGAACGCCTTTGCGCAGGAAGCGGAGGCGGAGCTTACGGCGGACGGCGCCGTTATCACTTTACCGCCTTACTCTGTTATCGCGCTCGTCAAATAAGCGGATTTTTCCACGAAAATTAAAAAGATATGAATAATTGTGGCGAAGGTTTGACACGGGCGGCTCCCGGTGATACACTATTATAGTGCAAACGGGCCTGTGTGCCTGCATCATAGGAGGGCGAGGCCTTCTCTCTCTCCGAGAACATTATAAGGAGGATATCCCATGAAAAAGTTCCTTGCTCTGGTTGTGTGCATGATCATGGCCATGTCCATGTTCGGCGCTGCGTCCGCTGAAGGCTTCAGCGGCGAGATCAAGATCTGGGTCGCGGAGAACACCGTTGAGTTCACCGAAGCGCAGGTCGAAGCCTTTAAGGCTGCCAACCCCGAGTACGCCAATATGACCGTCGTCGTCGAGCCCGTGGGCGAAGGCGACGCCGCCTCCAACATGCTCACCGACGTCGAAGCCGGCGCGGATCTGTTCGGCTTTGCGCAGGATCAGCTGGCCCGCCTCGTTGCCGCCGGCGCCCTGATCGACGTTGCTCCCGAAAATGCCCAGATCGTTGCCGCGCAGAACGACGCCGGCTCCGTCTCCGCCGTCATGATGGGCGACGTGATGTACGCCTATCCCATGACCAGCGACAACGGCTACTTCATGTATTATGACAAGTCCGTCGTCACTGACCCGACCAACCTCGAAGCCGTTCTGGCCGACTGCGAAAAGGCCGGCAAGAACTTCTACATGGAGATCAACTCCGGTTGGTATCAGACTGCGTTCTTCTTCGGCGCGGGCTGCACTCTGACCTACTCCACCGACGACGCGGGCAACATCGTGGCCATGGATTGCACCTATGCCTCTGAAGAAGGCGTGCAGGCGCTCAAGTCCATGATCAAGCTGGCCAAGTCCCCCGCTCATGTCAACGGCTCCTCCGCTTCCAACGCCACCAACCTCGGCGCCATCGTGGACGGCACCTGGGACGCCGGCGTCGTGCAGGAAGCTCTGGGCGAGAACTACGCTGCTGTTAAGCTGCCCACCGTGGACGGCTA
>JAUMYC010000157.1 GCA_030528845.1 Eubacteriales bacterium | reverse complement strand
AGAGGTTCGTCTCCACATAGCTCAGCAGCGTCAGCGCGATGGAGGCGATCGTGGTGATCGTGCCCTCCTGCTGCAGCTTTTTCGCAATGGCCACCAGCGCGTCCCTCTGCCGGCCGGTGCGCGCCATGTCGCTGTCGATATGGCGCAGGCGCACATAGGCCAGCGCCTGGTTTCCGTCCAGCTTCGTGCCCTCGCCGAAGGTCTCTAACTTCTCATAGACCGGCTCCAGCCCGAGCTCGCGCAGGTTGTAATACTGCTGCTCGTTGATGGAAGCGACCTCGCGCTCCTCCACATTGAGCTCGATCCCGCCGAGGATATCCACGATATCCTTGAACGCAGCCATGTTCACCAGCGCGTAATCCACCAGATTCATGCCCAGCGTCTCGTTGATCGTGCGCATCACCAACTCCGGCCCGCCCAGCCTGCACGCCGCGTTGATGCGGTTGCTGCCCGCGCCGTACATCTGCACATAGATATCGCGCATCACGCTCGTGAGCTTCACTTCGTTCGTCGAAGGGTTCACGCTCAGGATGATGATGGCGTCCGTGCGGCCGTAGCTGCCGTCCTCACGGCTGTCTCCGCCCAGCAGCAAAATGTTCCACCAGCCCTTGTCGTCCAGCTTGCCGTTTGCCGCCAGGTCGTCCACCTTCACCATTTCGGAGACGTCGATCTCCTCTTCCTCTTCGATCAGGCTCGCGCCTTCCTCGGCCAGCGCCGGCATGCAGCAGACGAGCAGCACAGCGCTCAGCAGCGCCGCGATCCATCGTTTCCAAAGCATCTCTCTTCCCTCTTCCTTCTTTCCCGCGCCAAAGCGCCGTTATTGCATGATGATCTCCTTGCCCTCGCGCAGGATGTGGATCGCCGTCTTCCCCGGCTTGAAGAGCACCTCGGCGCCCTCCGCATCAAAATACTTCGTCGCCTCGCCGACGCTCCCGCGCGTCCAGTAGCCCTCGAAGTACTTGCCGTCGATGAAGAACTTGCAGGCGTTTTTGCCCGTCAGCTCCGCCACGGGCCTGTCGTTTTCCCAGTTGTAATAGCTGTAATCGGCATACATGACGATCACATTGGCGACCTTGATCTCCTCGCCGCTCTCGTCCAGCTGCAGCTCTCTCTTGTAATAGCGGCTGTACAGCCCTTCCTCCGGGAGATACTTATAGCCCGGCGCATACCCGTTGGCGTAGGTGATCTGCAGCTGCGTCACAGCCTCGCCCTGCTGCGTGTAGCCGCTTTCGCTAAAGCGCAGCGGAGCCTTGTGTTCCGCCGTATAGGCATATTTTTCCGACTGCGCCATTTCACGGAGCTTCACCACCACGTTGTGCGGGGAGATCCGCTCATCCGTCCTGTAGAAGAAGCTGCGGTCCGCCGAGATCCCGTCGATATGCGGCACGCTGTGCTTGGCGATGTATTCGTATACGTCCGTGCCCGGCATCTGCTGCCCGCCCCAGTGTACGAACATCGCGTTCCAGTCCAGCGCGATATCGGCATGCAGGATGCGCGCCGAGCGCACGGACATCACTTCCTCCGGCAGCTCGTCGTTGAACAGCAGGCTGTAGCGCGTCGCTCCTCCGGCTGCGATCTCCGCCTCATAGATGACGTCCGCCTTGCTGATGCCCAGCTGCGGCCGCGCCCCGCCGGAATTGTCGATCTGGATCAGATACGGGGTGTATTCCTTGTTGGTGGGCAGGCCCGTCGTCACAGAGCGCATCGGCTCCTGCGCGGGGGCAGCCTCCCGGGCCAGCGCCGCCGGCGCCAGCAGCATGCACACGGCCAGCAGCATCGCCGCAAGCCTTCCGACTTTTTTCATTTCAAATCACTCCTTGGCTATGAAGCCCAAAACAGGGCAGAATATCCTATTCTTCGTATCAGTATACCCTGCTGCGCATGCGCTGTCAATCCAAGCCCAGCCTTTGCCCACAGCGCAACATACTTTCGCCGCAATTCTCACGCCTTCGCAGCGCCCGCGCCCTCTCTTTTCACCACGCGCATCCATTTGCGCGTGCGGAAGCGATACAGGCACCACAGGCTCTTGATGATCCAGTCGATCTTCAGGCTGATGTACACCCAGAACGGCGGCAGCTTCCAGACCAGCGCCACGCAGTAGCCCAGCGGCACGGAAGCGCACCAGAGGAACAATACGTCCGCCACCATCAAAAACAGCGTATCTCCGCCGCCGCGCAGCACGCCCTTGGTCGTCACGCTCTGCAGCGCCTGGAACACCACCATCACGATCACCGCGTACATCAGCTCTTTGGCAATGGCCAGCGTCTCCTCGGTGATGTTGTACATGCCCAGGATCGTCGGCGTGAGCGCGAACACCAGCAGCGCTGCAAAAACGCCCGCGCAGAAGGAGAGGAAGATCATGCTCTTGCCCTCGCGGTACGCGCGCTCCTTGTCGCCCGCGCCCAGCGTGTTGCCCGTCAGCGTGGAGGAGGCGATGGAGATGCCCTGGTTGAACACGGTCGTCAGGCGCACCACCAGCGCGATGATGGCGTTCGCCGCCACAAATTCCTTGGAGATATGCCCGCCGATGACGGCCACCATGCTGTTGCCCAGCGCCAGCAGGCCGTCCGAGCCGATGACGGGCAGGCTGTAGCGGAAATACACCTTGACCAGATCTCCGCATTTTGCAAACAGATCCTTGATGCGGTATTTGATCTTCGTGTCATACTTGAACAGATACACCACCAGTATGCCCGCTTCCGTGATGCGCGCGATGAGCGTACCCAGCGCCGCGCCCTCGATCTGCATCTCCGGCGCGCCCAGCTTACCGAAGATGAACACCCAGTTGAAGAAGATATTCACAAAAAACGCGGCGATGGCCATGTACATGGGCACCTTTGCCTGCCGCACCGAGCGCAGCACGATGCTCAGCGTGAGCGAGAGGCCCATGAAGATATAGCAGAAGGCGGAGATGCGCAGATACAAAACGCCCTTTGCGATGACGTCGGCTTCCTTCGTAAAGACGCCCATGATCACTTCCGGGAAGAAGAACGTGACGGCTGTGAACAGCGCCGCCAGCGCGACGCAGAAGCGCAGCATGATCGTGATCGATTTCTTGAGCGAGGGAATGTCCTTCGCGCCCCAATACTGCGCCGTCAGCACGGCCGCGCCGCCGCCCATGCCCATGCACAAAATATGGAAAATATTGATAAATTCATTCGCCAGAGAGGAACCGGACAGCTGCACCTCGCCGTAGCTGCCCAGCATGATCGTGTCCATCAGGTTCACGCCCATGGTGATCATGTTCTGCAAAATGACCGGGATGGCGATCTTGCAGATGGTGCCGTAAAACTTTTTCTTCTCGTCGGAGAGCCTGAGCGCCTGCATAAAAGAGAATACCGCCTTTCTTCTGTGGGTCACTGCGGGTCGATCCGGCCGAAATACCAGCCGGAAACGCCGTCTTTTTTCACATAATAACCTACCCCTGCGCGCACGACGATGCTGATGCGGTCTCCGGGCGCGATCTCCGGCCTTGCGTCGGAGAAATCGTTCACCCAGCAGCCCCGCTCGTCCTCGCCCCAGAAGCAGTTGGGCACAAGGGTGCGAAGGCCCGTGCCGCTCTGCTCCATCAGCGCGCAGTTTTCCGACCTCTCGACCACCTCCGCGCGGCTGTCCGGCCATTTGAAGCGGATCGTCGGCGCATGCTCCTCCTGCTTGTCCAGCGCGATCGCCTTGGGGAAATCGTCTTCATAGATATGGCTGTATCGCCCGTCCGGCTCGAGAAACACCGCGTTGAGCTGCGCATCGGCGCGAAGACCGCAGCCGCCGTCGATGGTCAATATCCTCTTGGACGCGCTCCAGTGCGGGTTGAGCTGCACCGGCCCCGGCCAATACAGATTCGTCGGATAATGCCCCACCGCAACGGGCTTCGGGCACACCGGGCCCCTCTGCACGAAATCGTCGAACTTCATGCATTCGAACGCCTCCGTGCCCTCCAGCTCGTCCGTATTCGTGATCGGCAGCCCGCCGTGCACGAACGTCCAGCCGGGCGTTTCGAGGATCGTCGGCCGCGTGCGCAGAAATTCCAGCTCCGCCGCAAATGCGCGACGCACCTGCTCCTTCGCCGCCGTCGTTTCCTCTATATTGCGCGGCGCAAGGCCGATCTCCCGGCACATGTCCAGAAACAGGCTCGTGCCGAGCTTTTCGATGTTATACCAGAGGCCCTGCGCGGTCTCCTGCGTGTCCGTGCCGATCTCCCATGCCTTGTGCGCGTCCATATTGCCCATGAGCACATATGTATTCGGCCTCCTGCACAGCTCCATCACCATGCGCACAGTCTTCAGGCTCTCCTTGCCGCGTTCGATCAGGTCGCCGATGATCACGAGGGTGTCCTCTCCCTGCAGGTCGATCCTCTGCAAAAGCCTGTCCAGCAGCGCCGCGCTGCCGTGGATATCGGAAACGGCGATCAGCCTTCCCTTCGGCTCGGCGCGCACGATGCGCACGGGATATACCCCGTGGTGCGCAGGCACGCCCCCTGCGTTTCCGGCCAGCATGGTAAACGCCATTTTCCCGCTCATAGCCCCGCCCCGTTTCTTTTGAATATACATACGTTCAGTATACCGCCGATGCAAGATAGTTTGCAAGCATACTACTGGTAAACTCCGCACACAAAAAGCGCAGGCCGCCGAAACCGACCGGCAGTCTGCGCTCTTTTCCCCTATTTTCAGTTCTCCCTGAGGTTCAGGCCGTACAGGTGCAAAATGTTCAGATCCTCCGGCATGTCGAGGCCGTGCGAGCCGCAGCCGCCGTCGATCTCGTGGCAGCCGTGATCCATGGCGAAGGCGTAGAGCGTGTTGTGCTCCTTCCAGCATTCCTTCACCTTGCCCACCAGCATGTCGAACGAGGCCACGTTGTCCTTGAGCTGCGCGATGGACTCCTCGCTCTCCGGGCCGGTCTTGTGCATGACGGAATCGTAGTTGCCGTTGTAGATCACGATCAGGTCGTGCTCGTCCTTTTCGATCAGCTCGGCCGCCTTCGCGTTCGCCTCGGCGATCTCCTCGATGCGGAAATAGTCCATCTCGCGCTCCAGGAAGATATGGCTCAGGCTGCAGGCCGGGTCGCCGATGATGGCGCATTTTTTGCCCGCGCGGATCAGCGCGTCAAAGAGCGTGTCGATCCTGATGACGGGCTTTTCGTATTTGCGGATGCCGTGCGTTTCCGGATAGGCGCCGGTATACATCGTGCCGAAGCACACCGGCGTGACGGAGGGCATGACCGTCTGCAGCGGCAGCGCCAGAGAGGCGTGCTGCACCGCGTCGTTGAACAGATGCGTGTATTTCTGATAGACCCACATCGCGACCGCGTCGGGGTTGTACATCAGAATGCGGTCCACCTTGCCGCCGGGCACGCCGTTTTTCACAAGGGTGCTCAGCTGCGCGTTGGCCGGTTCGGACTGCGCGGGCGCTTCCACGCCGATCGCCTGTGCGAGCGCGGCGGCGACGCCGGTCAGAGAAAAGGAATTGAGCTGGTCTGCCATGCATATCCCTCCTGTATTTGGCTTTTGGGCTATTATAGCACAAAGCCGAAGGCAGCGCAAACTGCGCTGCCTTCGGCCCGGCCGGGGCGGCCCGCCCCCGGCCCCCCGCCCGGCGCACGCCCGGGCTCAGCGGCGCGCGCCGGGGGGCGTCCACGCCGGTGCGTCCCTGGGGGGCGTCGGCCACGTCAGCCCACGCGCGGGTGGCGCAGGGCCGCCAGGGCCGCGCCCCGCGCGTCCG
>JAUMYC010000015.1:9873-21481 GCA_030528845.1 Eubacteriales bacterium | reverse complement strand
ATCAGACCGCCGTGAACATCGTCTCCGGTCTGATCGTGATCTTCTTCGGCCTGAATTTTCTGGGCGTGTTCAAGCTCACGCTCTTCAAAGGCAGCAGCCGTCACGTCAACACGCAGAACATGAATTTCTTCTCCGCCCTGCTCTTCGGCGTGATCTTCTCTCTGGGCTGGACGCCCTGCGTGGGCGCGTTCCTCGGCTCCGCGCTGATGCTGGCCTCCCAGCAGGGACATGCGCTCCGGGGCATGCTGATGCTGCTGGCCTATTCGCTGGGGCTGGGCATCCCCTTCATCCTCAGCGCCGTGCTGATCGATTATCTCAAGGGCGCGTTTAACTGGATCAAGAAGAACTACAAGACCATCAACGCCGTCAGCGGCGCGCTGCTCGTGGTCATCGGCATTTTGATGGCCACCGGCATGCTCGGCAGGCTGCTGAGCCTGCTGAGCTGACGACAGGCAGGATCCCGATCTCCATTTGAAAAGAGGTGCAGACAATGAACAACAAGAAATCTCTCGCCGCGTTGGTTCTGGCGTTCGTCCTGATCATCGCGGGAGCGTATATCCTCTACGATCGCCTCGGGCAGAACATGGACGCGCAGCAGATGCTCGTGCATTCCCCCGCGCAGACGGAGGACGAGCCGGCTGCGGCTGAGGAAAGCGCGCCCGAGCACGACCACGAAGACGACGCAGCGCTCCTTGCGCCGGATTTCACCGCCTTTGACAAGGAGGGCAACGAGGTGCGCCTGAGCGAGTACGTCGGCAAGCCCGTCGTGTTGAACTTCTGGGCGAGCTGGTGCGGCCCGTGCCAGAGCGAGATGCCCGACTTTCAGGAAAAATACGAGCAGCTTGGCGAAGACGTGCAGTTCGTCATGGTCAACCTGACCGACGGAGGCCGCGAAACGCAGCAGAGCGCAAGCGCCTTCATCGAAAAGAACGGCTATACCTTCCCCATCCTCTACGATCATATCGGCAGTGCAGCCTCGACCTACGGCGTCTATTCCATCCCGTCGACCTATTTTATCGACGCAGACGGCCACTTGATCGCGCAGGCCTCGGGCGCTCTGAGCGCCGACGCCCTGCAGCAGGGCATCGATATGATCACCGGCTGAGCGCGCCAAGCCTTCCGCACACGCATCCCCCGCCTCCCGAGAGTTTTGCCGGGAGGCGGGGGATTTTTCGCAGCAAGCCCTCCCTGTTCCGTAAAAAACGCAGCGCTTGCGCCGACATACTTTTCTTCTTTTCTTTTTACTGATATAATATTATAAAAGAGATATGCGCCCGAAGCCGAGGCGTAAATTAAACAAAGAAAAGAGAGTTTTATCCATGCAAAAAAAGCGCAGAGAGATCTTGAAAATATCCATTCCGGCCATATTGGAGTCTCTCTTCACGACCATGGCCTCCGTTATCGACTCGAAGATGGTCTCTTCGATGGGCCTTGCCGCCATTTCAGCCATTTCCGTCACGAACCAGCCGCGCCTGTTTGTACTGTGCGTGTTTTTCGCCATCAACACCACCGTCTCCTCGCTCACGGCGCGCGCCGTCGGCAAGGGAGACCGACCGGCGGCAAACCGTCTTCTGATCACCGCTCTTAGCATCTCGCTGGCGTTGGGCGCGGCGATCAGCGCGCTGTGCGTTGTCTTTGCCGAGCCGATCATGCGCCTGTGCAGCAACCAGCCGGACACCATGGCCGATTCCGTGCTGTATTTCCGCATCGTCATGGGCGGGATGCTCTTTAATATCATCTTCATGCTGATCAACGCCGCGCAGCGCGGCTGCGGCCACACAAAGCTCACTCTCGTCTCCAACATCGTGTCGAGCGGCGTGAACATCCTGCTCAACTACATGCTCATCGAGGGCAATTGGGGCGCGCCCGCGCTGGGCATCCGCGGCGCTGCCATCGCGACCGTGGCCGGAACAGCCGCCGCGCTGGTCGTGTGTCTGGCGTTCGCCTTGCGGCCCGGCACCTTCGTCAGCCTGCATTATTGCATAGCAAACCGCGTCCGCTTTGCCCTGTCGAGCCTGAAGGATATCCTCGGCATGTGGAAAAAGGTCGTCTCTGAAAACCTTGCCACTCGGCTGAGCTTCCTGCTCGCCGGCATCATCGCCGCCTACACCGGCTCCTTCTCCATGTCGGTCTATTCCGTGGGCATGCACCTGATGAACATCAACTTCGCGCTCGGCAGCGGCATGCAGGCGGCTGCGGTCGCGCTCGTGGGCAAGAGCTTCGGCGCGAAGGACGACAACGGCGTGCGCGCCTATTCCGACATGATCCTGCGCATGGGCATGATCGCGGCCCTCGTCCTCTCGGTGCTGTTCATCGCCTTTGGGCGCCCCTACTACGCCTTCTTCGGCGATGAAGAGGCGTTCATCCGCACGGGCATGCTCTCCTGCATCGTCATCGGCGTGATCTCGCCCATTCAGGCGCGCCAGATCATCTATAACGGCGTCTTCCAGGGCACGGGCGACGTGCGCTTCACCATGAACGCCGCCATCATTTCCATGGTCGTGCTCAACGCGGTCAGCTTCGTGGGCACTGTCTGGCTGCAGGGCGGCATCTGGGGCATCTGGGCTGGCTCGCTGGCCTCGCAGCTCGTGCGCATGGCGCTGCTGCAGCACCGCTATCACCGCACCATCAAACACGGCGGAGGGGTATAATGAACAAAGAGAAAAACATTCTGATCACCACTCTGGGCTTCACAAAGGATCATCTGCACGCCGAATATTATTCCAGCACCGACACGCACGGCGAGCTGCGCTTCTGTACGGGCATCAGCAGCGCCGAGGCGGGTACGAAATACATCCTCTCGCAATACAACATCGACGAGATCCTCGTGCTCGGGCCCAAAGGCGCCGGAGGGGCGCAGGCCGAGAAGCCGCGCCCTCTGAGCAGCTATACCCTGCCCGTGCAGAGCAGCCTTGACGCCGTGTGCGAATACGACTTCTTCTGCTATCGCATCTCTCAATATCTCGACAGGCTCGACATCGAGACAGACGATATCCTCTACGAAAAAACGGAGGAGCAGCGCAGCGAGCTGCTGGCGCTCATGCGCCGCGCCTTCTCCGGCGGACGCGGCAACCGCTTCCTGAAGGCGGCCACTACGCCCGAGGCTTTCGAGCAATATAAAAAAGTCATGGCCGAGCCGCAGAATGCGAAGGACGAGCGCTGGATCAAGCATATGATGTTTGCGCAGATGAACCCGTTTTTCAGGATGAACGCCCTGCGCAGCAACGAGGCCGTTTCCGCGCGCTTTGTCCCCATGGAAAAGGACGAAAAGGGCAGCTTCACCATCGAAAGCATGGTGAAAATGATCAACAACCTCGCCATGCGCCTGGTAAAAGGCGTGAATATCTACATCGACATCCACGGCATGGACAAGGCCGACAGCTACACCATGTGGTCCATGCTCGCAATGGTCTACTGCTCCAACGAGCGCTTCCGCGTCAAGAGCATCATCCACACCCGTCTGCATCCCGACCGCTTCACCCATTCCATCGACGACGAGATCGGCCGCTACGAAGTCGAGACTCTGCTCTCGGGCATGCAGGCCTTCGTCAGATACGGCAAGATGGAGCTGCTCGAGGAATTCTGTACGCGCCACGAAGTGAAAGACCCCGCCGTGCTGAACCTGCTCAAGGCGATGAAATATGTGGACGTGGGCGTTTCGATGTGCAATATGTCCGACCTTACCTACGGCATACAGGCGCTGAAGATGATCTTCCGCCGCATGAATGAGCAGCCCCGCAGGAGCACCGACACCGGCACGTCGCTCTTTTCCGTCCTGCGTCAGGGCATCGAGCGCGACTACGGCGATCTGCTCGAAGGGGAGGAAGTCAGCGTACCGGCGCTGATCAGCTGGGCGCTGCGCAAGCAGTTCTACCAGCAGGCGCTGACGATGATCGAAGCCCTCGTGCCGTCGGATATCGTGCGGCGCGGCATCTACTATTACGCGCGCAGCGTGGAAGACGTTGGCAAGGCGCTGGAGAGCTGGAATCTTCTCTTTTGGAACGAGATCCCCAAATGCCGCTATGTGTTCAACGATCTGGACCACTTCTTCCTGAAGAACTACCCGCGCAGCGTGATCAACAACCGCCAGCCCAGAGAAAAAGTCTCCCAGGATCTCTCGCAGGTGCTGGTGGATCAGCTGCACGGCGCCTATCCCATGCTGTGCAACACTTACTCAGATCTTGGCGACGACAACATGCTCTATGACATCTTCCTGCATTACTATGAGATCGGCAACCTGCGTAATCAGGTCAGTCATGCGCGCAGCGAGGAGCGCGCGCTCGCCCATCAGGAGGAGCTGCACGAAAACGAAAACTTCCTGCTGCTGCAAAAGGCGATCGAGCGCTTCCTGCGCATCTATCGCGCGGCCTGCGCAAAGGTACAAAAGACTGCAGAGCCGATCTGCATCAGCGGCTGGCAGTTCCGCGCCTACACCGCCGAACACAGGCTCGCGCCGCTCACCGGGCTCGCCCCCGATTTGCTGCTCGAGGATACCTATTCCTGCTCCTACAACGGACAGGATCTGCAGATCAACGTGCGCATGCTCAGGCCGCAGGACGATATGCCGACGGAATAATTCCGCGCCTTGGCGCATACAAGCAAAACCACCCGTTTTCGCGCGGTGTTCGTAAAACAGTTAATCCGACCTACGATTACGATCGTAGGTCGGATTTTTGCGTTTTGTATCGGTTTCGGAAAGGCTCCCTTGTGTAAAGGGAGCTGTCAGCGAAGCTGACTGAGGGATTGACAACCCCTCCGCCCCTGCGGGGCACCTCCCCTTACACAGGGGAGGCTCTGGCGCGGCGCAGCAATTGGGCCTATTCCAGTTTATCGGACAGTTTGCCGATATCCTATCGTACCAAATCCACCTTTACAGTACCAGGAAAGCATCTCACCGTCCCTGGTACTGTTTTATGTCGCCCTATCATTCCGGGTGGTTTTGCTTTATTCTTTTTTCGGTCGGCTCTGCCGCCCGCCGGTCAGCTCGAAGCTCCTGCGCAGCAGAAAGCGGATCGCCTCTCCGTCCGTTTTTTCGTTCAGCACGACGCTGATCCAGTTTGCCTTGTTCATGTGGTAGGCAGGGAAAAAGCCTTCGTCGCTCAGCAGCGAGCCGAGCAGCGCCGGGTCGCATTTCACGTTCATGATCTCCATGTTCCCATCGCCGGGCAGGCCGAGCTTTTCCGCCGCCACGTCCATCACCAGCGCGAACCATTTCCCGCTGCCGCCGCGATAGACCTGATTGCCCGGATATTTGGGCCAAGGCGTTTCCGGCTCGACGCCGTATGCGTTGCGGATCAGCCGCGCGACATCGTTCCGATCCATCCTGTCAGAACCAGTCCGCATAGCCCAGCTCGATCAGATGCGCGCGCGAGTCGCGCAGGCAATCGAAGGGGTCTCTGCCGTAGGAATCGTCCTGCTCGATGAGGAAGTATTCCGCGCCGCCCTCTAAGCCGGCCTCGATGCACGCCTTGATGGGCAGCGAGCCCGCGCCGAGCTCCGCAAAGCGCACGGGCTTGTCAAAAAACGCCGTGACAAAGCGCGCCATGCCGTCCGGGCCGCGCAGATCCGGCATTTCGACATTGGCGATCTTGTAATCCTTCAGATGCAGAAGGCGCACGCTGCCGGCATATTTGCGGATGATCTCCACCGGGTTTTCGCCCCCGCGATGGATCCAATGGGTGTCGAGCTCAAAGCCCAAATGCGGCGCGTTTTCGCGCAGGATATCCAGAAGATATTTCCCTTCCAGCTTCAAAAACTCGATGTGATGGTTATGATAATACAGGTCGAAGCCGTCTTCCTTGAGCTTGAGCGCGTATTCCTCGGCGCGCTTGGCAAAGTCTATGCACTTTTGCACGTCGCCGATCGCGCTCATGGGCATCATGCCGATGCGAAACAGGTCGCAGCCGAGCGTGCGCGCGTCGTCGAGCATTTTTTGATAATCCTCCGGCACGGAGAGGTATTCTCCCGGCATGCCGGGCGCCATGGGATCGATCGACGCCGTGAGCGAGGAGACCCGAAAGCCCAGCCGGTCGATCGCCCTGCGAAAGCCCGCCACGTTTTCCTTCGTCATCGGCACCTGCGAGATCTCCACGCAGCGGAAGCCGATGTCCGCCAATTTGCCCATGACCTCATACGCCTCAAAGCCGGGCATTTTCGCCGGCGCGATGGTGGACATCTGCACGCCGATCAAGCCTTTTTTTCGCATAATCAAACGCCTCCTTGCAGTCTTTTTCATATTATAATCCTTCTTTTCGGGCTTGTCCACCAACGCGCCCGTGCAGAGCAAAACGCCGACAAGAGGACGGTTCCTCTTCTCGGCGTTTTCTTGTTTTGTGTTCGGGAGGCGGGGCGCGCGCAGGCGCATGTAGCCGGCGCCAAGGGCGCCGGGGGCAGGCTCAGCTGCGGTTTCTGTACCAGTTGTAAATGAGCACAGCGGCGATCTCCACCGCCAGAGCGACGGCCAGCACGATCAGCGCCGGGAGCGCCGCAGTCAGCCGTTCTGTGAACACGAGCCCCACGATCAGGCCGACAGCCGCCGCGAGGATGACGATCGAGATATACAGCGTGACGTTGAACCGACAGACAGGGATCCTCGGCGCGACTGCGCACGCATTCGCGCAATTCCCGCTGCGGCTGGCGGCATACTGAACGTCTCTGCCCTGACAGGTCGTATACGGAGTGGTCCCATTCTGATTCATCATACGCGCACCCCTTTCATCCGGCCTCCTCTCCATCAATATGCGATCGGCGCGGATTTGTGCCGGTGTGCGCGACAAGAATCATTTTTTCTTAATTTTGCGTCAAATCCTGCGGCGCGTGCGGTAAAACACGACGGCGGCGGCGACAAGGGCGACCGCGCCGAGGATCGCGCCCCATTCCTCCGGCGAAGCTCTGGAAACGATGATGGCGGTCGGGCCGTCCGCGCCGCCGATGATGGCCTCGTTTGCGGCCATGTCCGCCTGTACGGAAGCACGATGATACAGCCTGAGCAGCCATTGCGCCAGCTGGATCAGGCCGAGCACGCCCAGCGCCAGAGATGCGCCGCGCCAAAGCCTGCGCCGACGTTCCGCCATCTCGTAAAACCGGCGGTTGAGCAGCTCTAACTTGGCCGCGAGCTGCGCGGTGTTCTCCGGCGTTTCCACCTGCGGCGGAGCTTCGTCCAGCAGGATGTTCACCGTCGTTTCGAGCGCCTCCGCGAGGGCGATCAGCATCCCGGCGTCCGGCACGGAGAGCCCCTTTTCCCATTTGGAGACCGTCTGGCGAACAACGTTGAGTCGAACGGCGAGTTCCTCCTGCGAAAGGCCCTTGGCCTTTCGCAGCGTTCTGATATTTTCACTGAGCATCTTTTATTGCTCCCCTTTCCGCACCTGACTGTGCGGGCCCATTATCCCGCAAAATGGCCGTTGCAGGCAAGCAACCGTTGTTACCATCCGCCTGTTTGGGCCTTTTTTCGCCGAAAATGCCCCGGCCAGCCGAAGCGAACCGGGGCATGTTTGTCTTTGGGATGCGCCTGCGCTCAGCGCTGCACGCGGCCGGAGCCGTCGCCGCCCGCGAGCTTTTCCACTTCGGAAACAGACACGCGGTTGAAATCACCCTCGACGGAATGCTTGAGCGCGGAAGCCGCCACGGCAAACTCGATCGTCTGCTGCGCGGTCTTTCCGTTCAGGATGGAGTAGATCAGCCCTGCGCCGAAGGAATCGCCGCCGCCGACGCGGTCGACGATATGCAGGTGGTACGACTTGGAGAAATAGAACTCCTCGCCGTCATAGAGCATGCCCGCCCAGTCGTTGTCGTTGGCCGAAATGGAGCTGCGCAGCGTGATGGCGACCTTTTCAAAGCCGAACTTTTCCTTGAGCTGCCTTGCGACGGAGGTGTACGCCGCGTGATCGAGCTTGCCGCCGTAGATGTCGGTGTTCTCCGCCTCGATGCCGAAGACGTCCTTGGCGTCTTCCTCGTTGGCGATGCACACGTCGACATACTTGCACAGCTCGCTCATGGCCTCG
This sequence comes from Eubacteriales bacterium, assembly GCA_030528845.1. Next base: position 13,478 of record JAUMYC010000015.1, on the reverse strand, counting down.
CGAGCCTCGGCGCGCGTCCAGAGCTTGCCGCGATAGTTCAGGTCGCAGCTGATCTTCACGCCCAGCTCCTTGGCGGCTTTGCAGGCCTGCAGGCAGGTCTCCACGAGGTTTGCGCCCAGCGCAGGGGTGATGCCGGTGAAATGGAACCAATCGGCCCCTTCAAAGATCGCCTTCCAGTCAAAATCCTCGGGCTTTGATTCCTGAATGGCGGAATGCGCGCGGTCATAGATGCACACGGAGCCGCGCTGGGAAGCGCCCTTTTCGAGATAGTAGATGCCGACCCTGTCTCCGCCACGCACGATCGCGGAGGTATCCACGCCGAAATAGCGCAGAGAATCGACAGCCGCCTGTCCGATGGCGTGCTTGGGCAGCTTGGTCACATATTTGCTCTCCAGACCGAAATTCGCCAGAGAGACCGCGACGTTGGCTTCGCCGCCGCCGAAGGTCGCCTGCATCTGGTCGTTCTGAAAGAAGCGGTAGTATCCGTTCGGGGCCAGGCGGAGCATGATCTCGCCAAATGTCACGACTTTTGCCATGGTTCTCTCTCCCTTTCTGTCTTTTACACGCCGGAATAGGCCGAGAAGCCGCCGTCTACGGGCAGCACCACGCCGGTGATGAAGCCGGCCGCCTCGTTATTGAGCAGGAACAGCAGCGCGCCTTCGAGCTCGCCGGCCTCGCCGAAGCGTCCCATGGGCGTCGCGGCGAGGATCTTGCCCGTGCGTGCGGTGGGCGTGCCGTCCGGGTTCCAGAGCAGGGCCGCGTTCTGCTTGGTGGAGAAGAAGCCCGGGGCAATGGCGTTCACGCGGATGCCGACCTTGGAAAAATGCACGGCCAGCCACTGCGTGAAGTTCGAGATGGCGGCCTTTGCGCCGGAATAGGCAGGGATCTTGGTCAGCGGAGTGTAGGCGTTCATGGAAGAAATGTTCAAAATGGAGCAGCCCTCGCGCCCGGTCATCTGACGGGCAAAGGCCTGTGTGGGGATGAGCGCGCCGAGGAAGTTCAGGTTGAACACGAAGCCGACGCCCTCGGCCTCCAGATCGAAAAAGCTCTTGGTGTCCGCGTCGATATCGCCGAGTTCGAAATACTCTTTGTCGGTCGTCGCGCGCGGGTTGTTGCCGCCCGCGCCGTTGACGAGGATATCGCAGGGGCCGAGGTCAGCTTTGGTCTGCTCGGCCACGGCAAGGCAGCTCTCCTTATCCAGCACGTTGCATTTATACGCCTTGGCGACGCCGCCCTCGGCGACGATCTCCTCCGCAAAGGCCTTTGCGGCTTCTTCGTTGATATCCAGCAGCGCTACCTTCGCGCCCGCGCGCGCGAGCACCTTGGAAAAACCGGAGCAGAGCACGCCGCCCGCGCCGGTGACGATGGCGACCTTGCCGGTCAAATCGGTATTGAGTACGTTCTGCAGCATTTTTATGCCCTCCCCCGTTTTATTTCGCGCTCTTTTCGCAGGCCTCGAACAGGCCGTTGATATACGCCGCGCCCAGCGCGCGGTCAAACAGGCCGTAGCCGGGCTTGCCCGTCTCTCCCCAGATCATGCGGCCGTGGTCCGGGCGCACATAGCCTTCGAAATCGTTCTCCGCCAGCGCCTTGACGATCTCGTAGATATCGAGCGTGCCGCAGGAGGAAAGATGCGCCCTTTCTTCAAAGGAGCCGTCCTCGAGGATCTTGACGTTGCGGATATGCATGAAGGCGATGCGGTCCATCGCGGCGTACTTGCGCACCATGGCGGGGATATCGTTGCTCTCCGCGCAGCCGAGGGAGCCCGTGCACAGGCAGAGACTGTTGGCAGGGCTGTCCACGATCTTCAGGAAGCGGTCAAGGTTTTCCTCGCAGGTGATGATGCGCGGCAGGCCGAAGATCGGATAGGGCGGGTCGTCCGGATGGATAGCCATGCGCACGCCGCATTCCTCCGCCACCGGGATCACCTTTTTCAGGAATTTCTCAAGGTTTGCCCAAAGGCCGTCCTCGCCCAGCTCGCCGTATGCGCTGATCAGCTCGCGCACTTCCTCCTGCGTGTAGCTCGAATCCCAGCCGGGCAGGTGGATATCGTCCTTGAGCGGATCGAGCCCGCGCATCTGCTCCCAGTACATGACAAGGCTGGTGGAGCCGTCCGGATGCTTTTTGTCCAGCTGCGTGCGCGTCCAGTCGAACACGGGCATGAAGTTATACGTCACGCATTTCACGCCGTATTTGGCGCAGCGGCGGATGTTTTCGCAATAGACCTCCAGCAGCTGATCCACATTGTTGCGGCCCAGCTTGATGTCCTCGTGCACGGGGATGGATTCGACCACGTCGAACACCAGCGCGTGCTCCTCGCACTGCTTTTTCATCGCGGCGAGGCTCTCCTCCGGCCAGACCTCGCCGGGCTTGACGTCGTAGACGGCGGAGACGATGGATCGCATGCCGGGGATCTGCGAGATATATTCCAGAGAAACGGGATCGCTTTCGCCATACCAGCGGAACGACATTTTCATCTTCATTGCTTAATCCTCCAATCCAAAGTAGCGGACTGCGTTGCCGCAGCAGATGTCCTGCACGAGCCTGCCGGCGTATTCGAGATCCGCCGAATATTCGCCCTCTTCGATCCAGCCGCCGATCAGATCGCACAGGATGCGGCGGAAGTATTCGTGGCGGGTGTAGCTCAGGAAGGAGCGGGAGTCGGTGAGCATGCCGACGAAATTGCCCAGAATGCTCAGGTTGGCGAGGCTGACGAGCTGGTCGATCATGCCCTGCTTGGTGTCGTTGAACCACCATGCGCTGCCGTGCTGGATCTTGCCGGGCAGCTCGGTGCCCTGGAACGCACCGATGAGGCTGTCGAGGAAGAGATTGTCCGTGCCGTCGAGGCTGTAGAGGATCGTCTTGGGCAGCTTGCCGGCCTTATAGGCGGCGTCGAGGAATTTCGCCATGGCGGCGGAGCCGTTGTTCGGGCCCACGCAGTCAAAGCCGGTGTCCGGGCCGAGCTTGGCGAGCATGGCGCTGTTGGGGTTGCGCAGCGCGTTGTAGTGGATCTGCATGGCCCAGCCGAGGCGCACATATTCGCCTGCACAGAAGAGCAGCAGCGCGGTCTTGAGCGCGGCGGCTTCCTGCGCGGTGGTCTCCTCGCCCGCGAGGCCCCTGCGGATGATCTCGCTGAGCTCTTCTCCGGTCGCCTCTGCATAGACCATAAAATCGAGGCCATGGTCGCTGGCCTTACATCCGTGCGCCGCAAAATGCTCGATGCGGCCGCGCAGGGCCTCTTCGAGGCTGTCGATGTCCTTGATCTCAACGCCGGAGACCTCGCCCAGAGAGGCGATGTATTCCTTCCAGCCGGGCTTGTCGATATTGAGCGCCTTGTCCGGGCGGAAGGAGGGCGCGACGGTGGTCTTGAAAGCCGGGTCGGCAGCGATCTTCGCATGCCATTCCAGAGAATCGACCGGGTCGTCCGTCGTGCCGATGAAGCGCACGTTGCTCATGTCGATCAGGCCGCGCACGCCGCGCCCCGCGATGGCCTCGAAGCCTTCGGGCGTTTCGCCCGCCACGCCGCGCGCGTCGCAGTATTCGCAGATGGCGCGGGCCAGCGGATGCTCGCTGCGCCGTTCCAGCGCCGCCGCGACGCGCAGGAG
>JAUMYC010000015.1:0-9863 GCA_030528845.1 Eubacteriales bacterium | reverse complement strand
CGCACGTTGCTCATGTCGATCAGCCCGCGCACGCCCATGTGTTCCTTCTGAAACACTTCGCAGGAGAGATCCCAGACTTCCTGCGCGGTGTCGCCATTGAGCACGCCTTCGTAGCCGAGATACTTCTTCAGCTCCAGATGGCACCAGTGCACCATGGGGTTGCCGATGGCCTTGGGCAGAGTTTCGGCGAATTTCTGGAATTTTTCGCGCGCGGGGGCGTCGCCGGTGATATAGCGCTCGTCCACGCCGTTGGAGCGCATCAGACGCCATTTATAGTGGTCGCCCGCAAGCCACGCCTCGGTGATGTTTGCAAAATGCTTGTCCTCGAAGATCTCCTTCGGGCTCACATGGCAGTGGTAATCCACGATGGGCATCTGCGCTGCATAGTCGTGAAAGAGCCTGCGCGCCGTCTCGCTGCGCAGCAGAAAATCCTTGCCGATAAATCCGTTCATCCTGATTCGCCATCCCTTCCCTATAATAATCTGATAACCATAGTATAGCACACCGTTTTCTCCATGATAATTGCGAGAATTGTTTGACGCATTGCAAATATTGCTGTATTATGCCGATGAGGTGATTTGAAAATGCGCCAGACGACACAGCGGTTCGACCCGCGCCAGAGCATGCACCGCTCGACCTTTGAGATCTTCCATTACAAGAGCCCGCGGCAGGGCAACGTGGCCATCCATCACCACGATTTTTACGAAGTGTATTTCTTCATCGGCGGCACGGTGGAATACCGCGTGGAAGGGCGCGTGTATCAGCTCGCGCCGGGGGATCTGCTGCTCATCAGCCCGATGGAGCTGCATCAGGCTTTTGTCGTGCAGGACAGCGCCCCCTATGAGCGCATCGTGCTCTGGATCGACCGCGCATATCTGGAGAGCTTCTGCACGCCCGAGGCCGACCTGACCCGCTGCTTCGACTACACTCTCCCCTCCCGCACCAACCTCCTGCGCCTCACGCCCGCGCAGCGCAGCGACATCGGCCGGCGGCTGGAGGAGCTCGTACGCGAGAGCTACAGCGAGGAATTCGGCGCGCAGATCGGCGCGCTGGGGCTGTTTCTGCAATTCATGACCGAGCTCAACCGCATCTTTCTGCATTCCTGCGCAAAGGGCGCGGGCGACGAAGAGAGCCTGCCGCTGGTCTCGCGCGTGCTCGGCTACATCGGCGAGCATTACAACGAGGAGCTGAGCCTGGACGGGCTCGCGCGCGAATTCTACATCAGCAAATATCACCTTTCGCACGAATTCCGCCGCGTCGTGGGCACGAGCGTACACAAATACATCCTGCTCAAGCGGCTCCTGATCGCCAAGCAGCTGCTCTCCGAGGGCGGCGCGCCGGGCGAGGTCTATTCCGCCTGCGGCTTTGGCGATTACACCTCTTTTTATCGCGCGTTCCGCGCGCAGTACGGCGCAAGCCCGCGCGAATACGCCGGAAAGGCCGCGCCGTGAGCCGTATTTTGGATTGCGCGGCGCGTCCGGCAGGGGTATAATATCGTTTGGAAGCAAATCATTTTACAGAAACGAGGAAAAAACGCCATGCGCATACTGATGCTCGGAAACAGCTTTACATATTTCAACGACATGCCAAAGCTCCTCGCGCAGATGCTGGGCGAGGAGGTCGTCGCGCACACGCGCGGCGGGGCCTTCCTCAGCGAGCAGCTCAACGAAGAGGCCGAAATGGGCATGCAGACGCTGCGCGCGCTGCGGGAGGAAAAATGGGATTATGTCGTCCTGCAGGAGCAGAGCCGCGCGCCGATCTTCTGCAAGGAAAAGTTTCATGAGAGCGTGCGCGGCCTGTGCGCGCTGATCCGCGCGGCAGGCGCCAAGCCGGTGCTCTATGCCAGCTGGGCTTACCGCGAAGGCAGCGAAAAGCTGGCGGGCACGGAAATGAGCTATGCGGCGATGGACGAGGGGCTCTATGCCAGCTATCACGAGGCTGCGCAGGAGAACGATGCGCTGGTGGCGGACGTGGGCAGGGCGTTCACGGCCGTCCGGGGCATCGTAAATCTATACGAAGCAGACGACTATCACCCCTCCGCGGCCGGCTCCATGCTCGCCGCGCATGTGATCGCAAAGACGATCGAGGAAGACCGGAGGAACAGCAAATGAAAACATATTCTTTTACCGAAGCCCCCATTGAGATCTGCGGCTTGGAAGTGATCGACGCGGAAAACAGGAATTACTGGCGGCTGCCGGACGAAGAGACGATGCCGGTGAGCGAGTATGTGCGCTCTCGCAGCAAGACGGCAGGCGGCGGACGCGTACGCTTCCGCACGAACTCGCGCTCTCTCACGCTGCGCATGGAGCTGCACTCGCTCGGGGTCGACCCGTGCATGGCGGTGTGCGCCTCCGGCGGCGCGGACGTGCTGCTGGGCAGCGGCATCGAGAGCCACTATGCGGGGCTGATCAACCCCTGGACGTACGAAAACATGGCGCCCGAGCTCAAGCTGCAGCTGGACGGAACGATGCAGCAGGTGACGATCAACCTTCCGCGCAACGAGCGCATCGCCGGGGTGTGGATCACTGTCGAGGACGACGCCGAGGTGCTCGCGCCCCTTCCCTATTCCCGCCCGGGCAGGCTCTGCTTCTACGGCTCCTCCATCACCGAGGGCGGCTGCTGCTCCCGCCCCGGCAACGCCTACACGGCCGTGGCTGCGCGCTGGCTGGACACGGACTATGTGAACTACGGCTTTTCCGGCAACGCCAAGGGCGAGGACGCCATGGCGGACATCATCTGCCGGCGCGAATTCAGCGCGTTCATCTACGACTACGACCACAACGCGCCCGACGCGGCGCATCTGGCCGCCACGCACGAGCGCTTCTTCCTGCGCGTGCGCGCGGCGCATCCGGAGCTGCCCGTCGTCATCATGACCAAGCCGGATTTTGATTCGCACCCTGCCGACGCGACGGCGCGGCGCGAGGTCATCCGCAGGACATATGCAAACGCCGTGGCCCGGGGCGACAGGAACGTCTATTTCCTCGACGGCGAAGGCTTCTTCGGCGCTCTGGGGCGCGATATGTGCACCGTGGACGGCTGCCATCCCAACGACCTTGGCTTTTATCGCATGGCCGAGCAGGTCTACGCCCTGCTCAGCAGGATCCTCTAAGCACAGCCGACCGGCAGATCATACACACGAAAGGGGCGCGGAATCGATATGGATGCATGGTACAGGAGGCCCTTGCTGCGCAGATACATCCTCTCTTTTCTGTGCGTCGGCCTGATCCCGGTCATCGCCCTCGGGCTGACCCTGTGCATCAGCCAGTACACCTCGCGCAAGGCTGCCCTGCACGAGGAGCTCTACGGCAAGGTGGAAAACATCAGCGCCTACTATGAGACTCTGATCAACAAGGTCGAGACCATCGCGGCGCATTACACCAGCAATTATTATTCCGCAGACGACGCCGAAGCCGCAGACCAGCAGCTGCAGCTGCTCACCTATCGTAAAAGCCACGCGCTGCAGGGCAGCCTCTTTCTCTATGACAGAGGCCTGCCCTATATGCACACGGAAGAGCTGCGCATGGATTATGACGAGTTCGAGAAGAAGTATCCCTTCGGATGCGAGCTCAACGCCATCTCCTTTTACGAGCTGATCAACAGCCTTACGACCAGCCGCTACATCTCCACGCTCGACTATAACGGACAGAGCAATTTTTACGCATGCATCGTGCCCATCCCCTATCTGGACGCAGCGCCCACGCAGACGCTGCTCTACTTTGAATCCATCGACACGATGCGCGATTCCATCATCAACTATCTCGGCGATTTCTCCGGCTATTTCTGCATTCAGGACAGCGAGCTGCGCGTGAGCTATATGCTCGATTCCTACGGACGCATGCAGCCGGAAGAGACGAAATACGCCATCTGGGCGCTCACGGGGACGCCGATCGTTCATCACACGATGGACGGCGTGCCGTTCGTCTCCTTCCGCGTGCCCTCGGCGAGGCTTGGCTTCACCTATGTTCTGAGCATCCCGGAGCACCTGCTCTATGCCGACCTCACGCGCACCGTCGCGCTCTATGCCGCGGCGATGAGCGCGTTGTTTGCGGTCGTGCTCGTGCTGACGATCATGCTCTCCCGCCGCCTGCTCGAGCCGATCCACTCTCTCGAAAAGGAATTGAACATCGACGACGAGGACGAGGAGGACCGCAAGCAGCAGGACGTCTTCGAGGCGATCCGCAGGCATTATCAGACCGTGCGCGAAACGAACGACCGGCTGGTCATGCAGCTGCAGAGCAACACCCGCGACGTCCGCACAAAGCTGATGAGCGACCTGCTCCTCGGGCGCATCACGGGCGAGAGGCAGCTGACGAACGCCCTGCGCGCCAGCTCCGTGCAGTTTGAGCACAACCACTTCTATATCATCGTCTTCCTCCTGCACGCCGCCAATCCTCTGGATGACCCGGCGGGCAGCGCCGCCGAATATCTGCAGGAGGTGCGCTTCTCCGCCGGCCAGGCCTACGGCGCGGAGACGGGCGACCCCTGCCGCTTCTGCGTGATCATCAACCGGCGCGCGCTCACGCCGGAGGAAAGCGAGGACGAAACGCGCCTCGGCATGGCCCGGCTCTTTCAGACGCAGCTGCAGGACTTCGGCTTTCAGGTGCTCTGCGCGGGCGTGAGCGCCTGCCACCACAGCCCTCTGCGGCTCAACCAATGCCTGATCGAGGCCTACACGGCCATCGCGGAGGGCGACTCCGCCGTGCGGCTGTATCATGTACCCGAGCATGACCCGGGCGTGCAGTCCTTTGAGGACAGCGAGATGCTTCGCCAGTGCCTGCTCGTGGGCGACGCGGAAGTAGCAGTCAAGACGCTCGACCGGCTTACGGAGGGCATGCGGGCGGAGAGTTTGCCCGTCAGCCTGCGTCAGGCCCGCTTTTTCCAGATCGCCAACACCATCTCCTCCGCGGCGGCCAAGGCGGAGCATCCCATCGATTCCGTGGCGCTTTCGATCCTCGCCGCCGAGGCGGATCAGGATCGCTTCCTGCACGCCGCACAGGAGCATATCCGCGACCTGTGCAGTGACATGGAAACGCAGCGGGAGCGCAAGCGGGAGGATTTTTCCAATTCCGTCATCGCCTATCTCTACGAGCACTTCACCGACAACCTGCTGACCGCCGAGAGCGTGGCCGAGCACTTCGGCATCTCCGAGAGCATGGTGCGGCGCATGGTGAAGGAAGCGACCGGCACGAGCTTTGCCAACTATGTGACGACCCTGCGCTTTGCGCACGTCAAGCGCAGGCTTGCGGAGACGAACATGCAGATCAAGGACATCGTCGAAGAGGCGGGCTATATGGACGTTTCCAGCTTCACGCGCAAGTTCAAGGCCTCCGAGGGCGTGACCCCGGGCCAGTATCGCGCGATGCTGCGGCAGGACGCCGTTCCGGCAGACGATCTCTGATCGCCGTACAGCCCCTTTTCCCTCTCAAATAAAAAACCGGACGCGCCGTCCGTTGTCATGAAGGAGGGTTCGGCATGCCGAATTTTGCACTGGAGGATCAGGTGTTCGCGGACGCCGCCGACCGATTCCCCACCCCGTTTCATCTCTATAGCGAGAGCTGCATCCGCCAGACGGCGCGCCGCCTGTATCGGGCGTTTTCCGGCGTGCCGTTCCGCGAGTATTTCGCCGTCAAGGCGCTGCCCAACCCCTCGGTGCTGCGTATTCTCAAGGAAGAGGGCTGCGGCGTGGACTGCGCCAGCCGAACCGAGCTGATGCTGGCCGAGGCCCTCGGCTTTGCAGGCGAGGACATCCTCTTCAGCGCCAACAACGTTCCGCCCGCGGAGTTTGCCTACGCGCGGAAGCTGGGCGCGCATATCAATCTGGACGACCTGACGCACGTGGACGTGCTGGCGGAAAACGGCGGAATGCCGGAGGTGATCTGCCTGCGCTACAATCCCGGCGGAAATTTTGTGGTCGGCAACCAGATCATGGGCAATCCCGGTCAGGCCAAGTACGGCATGACCCGCGCGCAGCTGAGCGAAGCTCTTTTCAAATGCCGTTCGTACGGCGCGAAGGCCTTCGGCCTGCACTCCTTTCTGGTCAGCAACACGACCGATCCCGAATACTACCCCGCGCTGGCAAGGCTGCTGTTTGAGACCGCGGCCGAGCTTGCCCGGGAAACGGGCATGCCCGTCCGTTTCATCGATCTGTCCGGCGGCGTCGGCATCCCATACCGTCCGGACGAACCCGCAGCCGATATCGAACGCATCGGCGCGGGCGTGGCCGCTGCCTACCGCGAGGTATTCACCGCACAGGGCATGCAGGGCGTGCGCATCTTCAGCGAGCTTGGCCGCTATATGACCGGCCCGAACGGCTGGCTGCTCACCCGCATGGCTAACGAAAAAAACATCTACAAGCGCTACATCGGCGTGGACGCAAGCGCCTGCGATCTGATGCGCCCCGCCATGTACGGCGCCTATCACCACATCACCGTCCCCGGAAAGGAGCACCTGCCGCACGACGAGAAGGTGGATGTCACCGGCAGCCTCTGCGAAAACAACGATAAATTCGCCGTCGACCGCATGCTCCCGCACTGCGAAAAGGGCGACCTCTTGGTCATTCACGATACCGGCGCGCACGGCCTGAGCATGGGCTACAACTACAACGGCAAGCTGCGCTGCGCCGAGGTGCTGCATGCGCAGGACGGTTCCTTCCGCCTCATCCGCCGCGCCGAAAAGCCGTCGGACTATTTCGCAACGCTCGATTCAGACCCTGTCTGGGAGAAGCTGAACGCGCTTGCGTGAAAGCCGGGCGGAAAACCCTGCGTCCGCATCACGGATCCCCACCACCGGTTTATGAAAGGAGCTGCAGAATGGTTGAAAGGATCGTGGATACAGATCTGAAAAGAACGATCGCCAGAAAGATTCTCGAAAACCTTCACGATTGGTTTGAAGTCGACGAGGGCAGAGAGCAATATATCCGCGAATGTTCCGACTGGATGTTCTTTGCCGCCAAGGAAAAAGGCGATTACGCCGGATTTCTCTGCCTGAAGGAAACAGGCCGCCAAACTGTGGAGCTTGCGGTCATGGGCGTTCTCAGAGAGCGCCACCGCAACGGTTTGGGAAAAGCCCTGTTTAACGAAGCCCGAAAGGCCGCCGCAGAAGAAGGCTATTCCTTCATGCAGGTCAAGACTGTGAAGATGGGCGTCTATGAAGACTATGACGTCACAAACCGCTTCTACCTCTCCCTCGGGTTTGCGGAGTTTGAAGTGATCGAGGAACTCTGGGGCAAGGAAAATCCTTGCCAGATCTATGTCATGTCGGTACAGTAAGGCCGATGCTGTTTGGGAGGAATTATGAAAAAGTGGTATGACGAGGAATATGAATTCAGCGTTGAAGTGACCGGATTTGTGCACGGGGATCATACCGAGAGATATTGCCGCAACGGCGAAGAGATCGGCGATCGCTATAGCTGCACGTACGGCTGCCCTGTCAATCGGGACGGATACGGGATCTGCTCCAAGACAATGATGCTGTTGTACCCTCTGATGGAGGCTGTCCGAAGCGGAGGCGATCTTGAAAACCTTGGCGGTGACGGTAAATACTCAAAAACGCTTGTATGCCCGGATGGATGTGTGATCTTCAAGCTGACCGCAGCGCCGCTGGGAAACGAAAATTTCCACAAGGGCAGGTTTTACGATTATCCGGATCAGACATGAATCCGTCCTGCAGATTCCGGTTTGTCCGGCGCATAACTGTGTACTTCAAAAAAATGAGCATCCGGCGCGTTCGCCGGATGCTCGTTTTTTCTCGTTGTGTGGTCGATCCGTCCTTTGGAATCCTCCTGTGGGCAGAGGGTTCTTTTTTTGATGCAAGCGCAGATGCTTCAGCCCTTGACCGAGCCCATCATGACGCCCTTGACGAAATACTTCTGCACGAACGGATAGGCTGCGATGATCGGTAGCGTCGATACGGTGATGGCGGAGTATTTCATGATCTCGCGCAGCAGCACGTCGTCCACGCTGACCGTGCCGGAGGCTTCGGCCGCGCTGGTGCCGGCGAGCTGGTTGTCGATGATGAGGATCTCGCGCAGGACCAGCTGCAGCGGGAAAGCGTTGCGGTTGGCGGGCAGATAGATCGCGGCGGTGAACCAGGAGTTCCATTCCGCCACGACGTAGTACAGCGCGATGACGGCGATGGTCGCCTTGGCGACCGGCAGCACGATGTTCCACATGATGCGGAACTCCGATGCGCCGTCGAGCCTGCCGGATTCGATCAGCGAGGACGGCACGCCCTGAAAGGCCGTCTTCATGATGATCAGGTTCCATGTCGTGATGGCGGAGGGGATGACCAGCGCAAAGGGGCTGTTGAGCAGCTTGAGCGAATTGACAAGAATGTAATTGGGGATCAGGCCGCCGCCGACATACATGGTGAAGACGATCATCAGCGAGATGGGCTTGCGCAGCATGAAGTTGGGCTGGGCGAGCACATAGGAGCCGATGACGGTCAGAAACATGCGGAAGGCCGTGCCCAGACCTACATAGAAGATCGTGTTGCGATAGCCGATCCAGATGTTCGGATTTTCCATGATCGCCTTATAGCCGCTGAGAGAATAGCCGATGGGCCAGAGCACGCCGCCGTGATATTTGCTGAACTCCACGGGCGAGCTGAAGGACGCGCACAGCACATGCCAGAGCGGATAAAGGCAGATGAGCGCAAAAGCGCCGATGAAACAATAGTTGAAGACGTCGAAGATCACAGAGGGGACTGTTTTTTTCTGTACCATATCCTGTCACCTCCCCATTACCAAAGGCTCTCGCCGGTCAGCTTGTCGGCGATCTTATTTGCACCCACGAGCAGCAGGAGATTGACGACGGAGTTGAACACATCCACCGCGGTGCCGTAGCTGAAGTTGAGCTGCTGCAGGCCGTAGCGATAGACAAAGGAGGAGATGATGTCCGCCTGATCGTACACGACGGAGGAATAGAGCAGGATCGTCCTCTCCGAGCCGGTGCTCATCAGATGTCCTATGCGCATGATCAGCTGCACGACGATGATGGGCACGAGCGTGGGCAGAGTGATATGCACCATCTGCTGGAAGCGGTTTGCACCGTCGATCACCGCAGCTTCATAGAGCTGCTGGTCGGCGTTGGTGAGAGTCGCGAGATAAAGGATGCTGCTCCAGCCGCAGGATTGCCATATGCTCGTGCAGACATAGACCGAGCGGTAGGTTGAGGGCGTGGTCAGCAGGTTTATCGGCGTCAGGCCAAAGGCCCTTTGGATATCGCCAAAGAGGCCCGACGAAGAACAGAACTCCTTCACGATGCCGCACACGACGACGAGGGAGACGAAATACGGCAGATAGGAAAGGGTCTGGGTCACTCTCTTATAATAGCCCGGGCGCATCTCATTAAAGAGGATGGCCAGAATAATGGGCGCGGGAAAGCCGAATGCAAGCTGCAGAAGGCTGATCTGGATCGTATTGCGGATCACTCGATACGCATACGGGCCGGTCAGAAAGTCCTCAAAATACTGAAAGCCGACCCATTTGGAATTGAGAAAGCCTCTGGCCGGGCGATAGTTTTTGAAGGCGACGATATTGCCGAAGAGCGGGATGTACTTAAAGATGATGTAGTAGACCACGATCGGGAGGATCATGAGATAGACCATGGGATAGGCGCGAATATTCCGGATGAGCCGCTGCCCGTAGGAGAGCTTTTTGCGGTTGATCACCGGCGCGGGCCGCACGGAAGCAGACATTTCTGCGGTACCCCCTTTTGCTGAAGGATTTCAAGGCGGATCGGTTTATTTTGGGGAAATAGGGGCTGTGCCAGCACAGCCCCTATTGCTATTGCCTGTGTCGTTGATCAGCGGGCCATGTAGTTGTCGTAGCCCTGCTGATAGATGTCGATGGCTTCCTGAGTCGT
>JAUMYC010000156.1 GCA_030528845.1 Eubacteriales bacterium | reverse complement strand
CACGGATATACGCAGGACATACTTGTTTTCATCTTTGCTGCAGATATAGATCAGATTGCGTCCTCCATCATGTCCGGGCATCTGGCTGCATGAATAATCCTCCAGCTTATACAAGGCCTTTGACTGCTTCAGGATGCTCTGCAATTGTTTCCCTCCATAGAAAATCAAGTTTGTTGCGTTCAGTTTATCATGGCTGCGCAAAAAACGCCATCCTTTTTTCGCCGCGCGATATGCCCGGCGGCGTTTATGCAAACGCGTCGATCAAAAGACAGAGCATAGACAGGACCAGCAGGACGCACACCACTATGCTGATGCACCTGAATATTTTCCTGCCCTTTTCCCCGTTTCTGTCACAGAAGAATTGAACAACGCCGAGGGAAGCCGTGATGCCGACCTGAACAACAGCAGCGATGATCTGCCTGCCCTCCATATAATTCCATATTCCGCCGGCAGCAAAAATGAGCGACAAACAGAACCACTGATACCACTTTTTCACAGGACAACCCTCCTTGGTTCGCTCCCCGCCTATCTGCCTTTATGGATATATCCTATCACATCCATTCCGCCCGCACAAGAACAGGGACAGCAGATCAGACTGCTGTCCCTGTTGTCTGTTTTTATGCAGCTCCGATATTGCTTGCGCGGGATCGGTCCTTTTTTCGGGTCGGCGCAAGGCCGACCCCTACAGAGAGAACCGCTGACCCCACAGCATGTCCTCCTTCTGTAGGGGCGACCCTTGCGGTCGGTCGGCAGTGCCGACGGACATTTGCTGCCGCGTATCCTGTCGCAGGGGGCACCCTAATACTCGCCCGCCTCGCATGAAAAACGGGTCGGCGCGAGGCCGACCCATGCAAACTTACTTCTTGACCGGGTAGATGCGCTCCACGCCGCCCATCCAGGGGCGCAGGACTTCCGGCACGATGACGGAGCCGTCGGGCTGCTGATACTGCTCCACGATGGCGGGCATCAGGCGGCTGGTGGCCAGGCCGGAGCCGTTGAGCGTGTGCACGAATTCGATCTTCTTGGTCTCCTTGCGGCGGAAGCGGATGTTGCCGCGGCGCGCCTGATACTCATGCGCGTTGGAGACGGAGGAGCATTCCTTGTATTCGTTCATGCTGGGGATCCACAGCTCGATGTCGTAGGTGGTGGCCATGGAGGCGGAGCAGTCGCCCGCGGCGAGCTTGGAGAGGCGATAGTGCAGGCCGAGGCCTTCCACCAGCGCGCAGGCCTTGTTGATGAGCTCCTCGAGCATGGCGGCGCTGTCTTCCGGGCGGGTGTAGCCGAACATTTCGACCTTGTTGAACTGATGGCCGCGGATCATGCCGCGCTCGGAGGCGCGATAGGTGCCGGCTTCGCGGCGGTAGCAGGGCGTGTAGGCGAAGAGCTTGCGGGGCAGATCGTCCTCGGCGAGGATCTCGTCGCGGTGCAGGTTGATCAGCGCGGTCTCGGCGGTGGGCAGCAGGAAATGGAAGTTCTCCTCGTTCAGGCGATAGACGTCCTCTTCAAACTTGGGGAACTGGCCGGCGGTGAGGCCGCATTCGTAGGTAAGGATGTGCGGCGGCAGCATGAACTGATAGCCGTCCTTGATATGGGTGGTGATGAAATAGTTCAGCAGCGCCCATTCCATCTGCGCGCCCACGCCGGAATAGAGCCAATAGCCGTTGCCGCCCATCTTCACGCCGCGCTCATAGTCGATCAGGCCGAGGCTCTCGCACAGATCGACATGGTTCTTGGCTTCGTATTCAAACACGGGCTTTTCGCCGAAGACCTTCACCACTGCGTTGTTTTCCTTGCCGCCCGCCACGACGTCTTCCGCCGGCAGGTTCGGCAGCGCCAGAACGAACTTGCGGATCTTCTCTTCCACAACGGCCTGCTCGTCGTCGAGCTCCTTCACGCGGTCAGCCATTTCCTTAAGCTGAGCCAGCAGCTCGGTGGCGTCCAGGCCCTGCTTCTTGAGCATGGGGATCTCCTTGCTCTTCTTGTTGCGCTCGGCCTTGATGGTCTCGTTTTCGACGATGATCTCGCGCCTGCGGGCGTCCCAGGAGAGGAACTCGGTCAGGTCGAGGTCGTATTCGCGCTTCTTGAGCGCTTCCACTACATATTCGGGATTGGAACGGATCAGATTGATGTCCAGCATGGTTTGATACCCTCCTGTATTCTGTGTTCTCTTTGCGGTCGTCAGGCTGCCTTCGGCATAGAAAAAAGCGCCCGCCCCCGCTGTCCTTGCGCAGGGACGAACGCCGAAAAATCACTCGCGTCCGCGGTGCCACCCCGTTTGACCGCCCGCCCGCAGGCAGAACGGCCCTCCTTGATGCGCGCTGTATCGGGCTGCCCCGCGGCGCTCCTCGCGCCGTAGCTCCCGGGCGGAACACCGCCGCCGCGCCGCTCCCGCTCACACCATACGCGGGCTCTCTTTGCCGGACGGAGACAGGCTTCCCGTTCATCGCTATATTGGGTATTATACGCGCTTTGCGCGCTCTGGCAAGCAAAAAGCGGCGCAAAACCCGTTATTTAACATAACTCGCTCAGCCGTTGGGGTTGGCCGGGGCCACAAAGCTCTCGTCCTCGGTCCAAAGCGGGTCGGAGAGGATGTAATCGTCTCCCGGCGCGGGCGTCGGCGCAGGGGCCGCGTTGTTCTCCGGCCAGAGCGAGGGGATCTGCCCGGCGTTCTGTTCCACAGCGGGCTGCTGTGCGCCCGCCGCGCGCGTGGGCGGCACGATCTCCTCGGGCTTTTGCAGGGAAAAGCCGATGGAAAAGATGACCGTGAGCGCCAGAGTGGCCCCGAGGGTCATGATCAGCTTGAGGCTGCTGCGATAACGGCTGCGCCAGACCAGCAGCATGCCCGCCGGCGGCAGCAGCGCGCACAGCACGCTGTGGATGATCAGCCTCTTTCGCTCCAGTTCCTTTTTTGCCCTGTTTTCCATCGCATTTCCTCCGTAGCGCTGCATTCACCCAAGCATTATAGCAGAAAACCGCCCTGTTTTGCAATGCGCGCCGTTTTCTGCTATAATTATAAATTGGACAGGCATGCGCCCTCAAGGGTTCCTGCCAAGGCAAAAAAACAAAGAGAAAACCTGATCTCAGGCGGTGAATATATAAAATGATCCTACTTACACTCAGCGGCGTGGGCAAGGCCTTCGTCATGCACAGGGTGCTCGACGACGTGAACCTGACCGTGCAGCAGGGCAGCCGCATGGGCCTTGTGGGCACGAACGGCTCGGGCAAATCCACTCTGTTTCAGATCATCGCGGGGCTGATGCAGCCGGACGAGGGCAGCGTTTCCATGCTCAAGGGCACGCGCGTGGGTCTGCTCACGCAGCAGGCCGACATCGAGAGCGACCTGACCGTGACCGAAGAGCTCTCCCGCGTGTTCGACCCGCTCAAGGCGATGGAAAAACGCCTGCGTGCGCTGGAGGAGGAGATCGCCTCCTCCCATGCCGACCCGCAGCGCTTTGCCGACCTTTCCGCCGAATACGACCGGCTGCTCAACCGCTTCGACCGCGAAGGCGGCTACGAATGGCCCAGCCGCATACAGGGCGTGCTCGCCGGCCTCGGCTTCACCAAGGAGCGTGCGCTGCAGCCCTCCAACTCCCTCTCCGGCGGAGAAAAAACGCGCCTGTGCCTTGCGCGCATTCTGCTCACCCAGCCGGAGCTGCTGCTGCTCGACGAGCCCACCAACCACCTCGACCTGCAGTCCATCCAGTGGCTGGAGGACACGCTCAAAAAATACAGGGGCACGGTCATCGTCATCTCGCACGACCGCTACTTCCTCAATTCCGTGTGCGACTGCATGGCCGAGCTTTCCATGACCCACCTCTCCCAGTATGCCGGCAACTACGAGACCTTCGTGGCCCAGCGCGAGGCGAACCTCGAGAGGCAGATGAAGGAATATGAGATGCAGCAGGCCGAGATCACGCGCCAGCTGGCCATCATCGCACGCTACAAGGCCTTCAACCGCGAAAAATCCATCAAGGCCGCACGCAGCCACGAAATGAAGCTCATCCGCATGCTCGCGCCGGATTCCGGCCGCGAACACAAGCACGCCTCCTCCCGCGAGCGGCTGCTGGAAAACATCTCCGCCATGGCCAAGCCCGTCGTTTCGGAGGACAAGGTCAATTTCTCCTTTGAGGCCCGCAGGCGCACGGGCGAGGATGTGCTGATGGTGCAGGGGCTTGCCAAATCCTTCGGCGAGAGGCAGCTGTTTGAAAATTTCGACCTGCACATCCGCGCGGGCGACCGCGTGGCCATCATCGGCCCGAACGGCATCGGCAAGACCACGCTCATCTCCATCATCGCGCGTAAGCTTTTGCAGGACAAGGGCGAGATCGTCTACGGCTCGAATCTGGATCTGGGCTATTACGACCAGCAGCAGGCCGACCTGACCGGCGAAAAGGACGTCATGCACGAGCTGTGGGACGCCTTCCCGCGCATGGAGCCCGGCGACGTGCGCAGCGTGCTTGCGCTGTTCCTGTTCACGGGCGACGACGTGTTCAAGCCGGTCTCGAAGCTCTCCGGCGGCGAGAAGGGCCGCCTTGCGCTGGCCAAGCTCATGCTGCGCAAGGACAATTTCCTCATTCTGGACGAACCGACCAACCATCTGGACATGGACAGCCGCGAGGTGCTCGAGGACGCGCTGAGCGATTTTTCCGGCACCATCCTCACCGTCTCGCACGACCGCTACTTCCTCAACCGCATCGCCGACCGCATCGTGGAAATGCGCGCGGACGGCACGACGGAATACATCGGCAATTACGACGATTATCTCGAAAAGAAGCGGCGGCTGGAATTCGAGGCCGAGCAGGAAGACACCCTCGGCATGACCAAGACCCAGATCGACAAGGAAAAGCGCAAGGAGCGGGCAAAAAAGGAAAACCGCAAGGCGCTCGAGCAGAGGAACAAGGCGCTGGAAAAGGAGATCGCCCAGACGGAGGCCAAGGCCGCCGAGATCGAGGCGCTCATGGGCGACCCGGACCTCTGGCTCGACCCGGCCAAGGGCCAGCAGACCGCCCGCGAGCACGAAGAGACCCTCGCGCGCATCGAGCAGCTTTATGAAGAATGGCAGCAGGTGCAGGAAGCGCTCGAGGAATGACGCGCACAAACAAAAAAGCACGGCGCCACAGCATCCATGACGGAAAGGAGGGGCTTCTCCTCCGCATTACGTCGTATACTGCTGTGATAAAGCGAAAGCGATAAACTTGAATTTGACGGAGGCTTACAGATGGACAAATTGGTATATTCCGTTGCAACTGAAAGTGATATTGCTTTTATCAGTGAAACATATGACGAAAATATAGCCAAACTGCACGGTATCCATAGGGATGTCCGCACTTGGAAGGAACTGCTTTTAAGCAAAGACAGTACCTACTATGTTGTGAATGCCCAAGCGCCTGTCGCCTGGTTTCGAATTGATGTTGAAGATGGCGATTTTTGGCTGGGCATGCTTCAGGTAAAGCCGCTTTATCAGCGCAAAGGCATTGGCAAATATATTTTGTCTGTGGTTGAAGAGCTCGCAAAGGAAAAAGGCTATCAAAAAATAGGCATTCACACTACGGAAGATAATGCCGAGGCACGAACACTTTACTTGTCGGCAGGATATACCGTAACCGAGATTGGGCCTTGTACTACGGCAGACGGCGTAGAACGGGTGGGGTATACTTTTCAAAAAGAAATATAAGTTCGAATTCGGCATATTTCAATTTGTCGAGCGGACAAACTGAATTCCGCCATTTCAAGAGGGCGCAATCATAC
>JAUMYC010000155.1 GCA_030528845.1 Eubacteriales bacterium | reverse complement strand
GAGGCGCGCGGGCTGGATTATCTGATCCTCGGCAACCATTTCGACGGCACGGACGATCTGAACATCCCCGGCGGAGGGTTTTACTACGGCATCAGCACGACGCCGCAGGAGCTGCGCAGCTATGCGAAGATGACCGTGCGCGGCATGGAGACGGGCGATTTTCTGTATCTGGCGCATCCGGACGTGGTGCTGAGCCAGTATCGCGGCTTTGACGGGCATGTCCGGGACATGTCCAGAGAGCTCTGCCGCGCCTCGAAGGCGCTGCATGTGCCGCTGGAATATAATCTGCTCGGCCGCATGGACCGCAATTCCGGCCGCTTCCGCGGGCTGGGCTACCCCTGCGACCGGTTCTGGGAGATCGCGGCCGAAGAGGGCGTGGAATGCATCATAGGCGTGGACGCGCACAGGCCGGAGCATCTGCTGCGCACCGATGTATACGACGAAGCCGTGCGCTATCTGGACGGGCTGGGGCTGAAGAGGCTCGAGCAGATCGTCTGAGAAGGGCGCAGAGAAAAAAGGAGGAGAACCGATGAAGCTTTTGATGAAGACACTCAGTTCCCTGGAAAAGGTGTTTCTGGACGAGGAGCCGATGCGCGTGAGCACGGCCCACAGCGCGCTGCTGAATGAATCGAGCGCGTTTCAGATCGCCTACACGGTGATCCCCGAGCCGGGCGACGAGGCGAAATATGCCGGCTCCGTCGCGCTGGAGATGGAGATCGAATCCCCGATCAAGGAGTTTATCCGCGTGCGCCGCGTAGACCATGTGCCGGTGCGCACCAGCCGCCTCTCCCGCAGCGATGAGGATTACCTGCGCGAAGGCCCGGGCCTGTTCCCGGATGTGCTGCGCGATATCCCCGAGCACGGCCTGCGCGCCTGCATGAAGCAGTGGGACAGCCTCTGGATCGATATCGAGCCCGAGGGCAGGGCCGCCGCGGGAGAATATCCGATCAAGGTGAAGATCTGGGAAGTGGTCGAGGGCGCGGAGCCGACGAACGTCGCCGAGGCCGAATATACCGTCACTCTCATCGGCGCGCTCCTGCCCGAACAGGAGCTCTATCACACCAAATGGTTCCACAGCGATTGTCTGGCCGTGTATTACGACGTGCCGGTCTTTTCCGAGGAATACTGGCGCATCACGGAAAACTTCATGGCTGCGGCGGTGAAGCGCTCCATCAATATGATCCTCACGCCCATCCATACCCCGCCGCTGGATACGCGCGTGGGCGGCGAGAGGCCCACGGTGCAGCTGGTGGACGTCTTCTGCGACGGCGGCAAGTGGTCCTTCGGGTTTGAAAAGCTCGACCGCTGGGTGGAGATGGCCAAGCGCGTGGGCGTGCGCTATTTCGAGATCGCCCATCTCTTCACGCAGTGGGGCGCGAAATATGCGCCGAAGATCATGGCGACGGTGGACGGCGAATACAAGCGCGTATTCGGCTGGGAGACCGACGGCGTGGGCGAGGAATACACCGCCTTCCTGCGCGAATATGTGCCCGCCGTGTGCGAGCGCATGAAGCAGCTGGGCGTGTTTGAAAGATGCCTGTTCCACGTCTCCGACGAGCCGCATATCGACCATCTGGAGGGCTATCTCAAGGCCAAGAACGTGCTCAAGCCGCTCATCGGCGACTGCCCGATCATCGACGCGCTCTCCAATTATGAATTTTACACCTCCGGCGCGGTCGAACGGCCCATCCCGGCGGTGAACCATATCGAGCCCTTTATCGAGGGCAGCACGCCGCACCTCTGGTCGTATTATTGCATCGGCCAGAACAAGGACGTGGCCAATATCTTTATCGGCATGCCCGCCTACCGCAACCGCATCTACGGCGAACAGCTCTATAAATACAACATCGAGGGCATCCTGCAGTGGGGCTACAATTTCTATTATTCCCGCGGCTCGGATTACCCGATCAATCCGTTCATGGACACCGACTGGGACGGCCATTCCCTCGCGGGCGATACCTTCCAGGTCTACCCCGGCCGGAAGGGCGAGCCGTGGGAATCCATGCGCATGATGGTGAGCCTGCATGCCGTGCAGGATCTGCGCGCGTTCAGGCTGCTGGAGAGCCTTGCCGGGCGCGAGGAAGTGCTGCGGCTGATCGACGGCGACCTGCCCGAGGAGGAGAAGATCACCTTCAGCGCCTATCCGCGCAGGGCGGAGTATATCCTCGATCTGCGTGAAAGGGTCAACGCAGAGATCGCAAAGAGGGTCTGATCGATGATTCTGCGCGCAGGGAGCCTTCTTTGGGAAAAGAGCTCCCTGCGCGCGTATACGGACGAAAAACACTCCGGCAGGTGAAAAAAACATGGTGAAGATCGTTACGGAACTAAAATGCAAAGCGCGATACGACGTGATCGTGGCCGGAGGCGGCGTGGCCGGCGTTGCGGCGGCGCTGACGGCGAAGAACAGGGGCCTGAGCGTGCTTTTGCTGGAAAAGAGCAATATCCTCGGCGGCCTTGCGACGCTGGGCCAGATCAACTATTTCGTGCCCATGTGCAACGGACGCGGCACGCAGATCATCTTCGGCCTTGCGCACAAATGGTTTTATGAATCGGCCGAGCTGGGCTTTGATTCCATGCCGCAGGAATGGAAAGAGGGGGAGGAGCGCCTCGCGGACGGAAAGCGCATGCAGTCGCACTATTCTCCCTATATCTTCGCGCTGCAGATGACCGAAATGGTGAAAAACGCGGGCGTGGATCTGCTCTTTGACTGCATCGCCTCCGAGCCGGTCATGGAAGGCACGCTGTGCAGGGGCCTCGTTACGGAGAGCAAATCCGGCAGGGAATATTTCGAGGCCGGAGTCGTCATCGACGCGACCGGCGACGCGGACATCCTGCGCCGCAGCGGCATGCCCGTCGCATTGGGAAAGAATTTTTACACCTATCTTGGCAAGAAGATCACGCTGGAGAGCTGCAAAAAGGCGGCGGAAAGCGGAAACATCTCGCTGGCCTATCAGGGCGTCAGCGGCGGCAATATCAATCTCTTCGGCCATCACCAGCCCGCAGACAAGCCGCTCTGGGCCGGGGTCACAGTGGAAGACGTGACGGAGTATCTGGTGGATAACCAGCTGGTCATGCTCGATTCGCTGCGCGGAGAGGACCGCTTCAGCCGGGATATCGCGATGCTGCCCATGATGCCGCAGTTCCGCACCACCTGCCGAATCGAGGGCGATTACAGCCTGAAGGAGAGCGATGTGTATCGCCATTTTGAGGATTCTGTGTGCGCGATCAACGATTTCGAGCACAAGGACAGGCTGTATGAGGTGCCGCTGCGCTGCCTCGTGCGCGGGGAGTATCCGAATCTGATCACCGCCGGGCGCTCCGCCGCGGGCGAGGGCTACGGATGGGATCTTCTGCGCGTGATCCCGCCGGCGATTTTGACCGGGCAGGCCGCTGCGGAGGCGGCCGCGCTCGCGCTCGAGAGCGGAAGGCCCATTGCGCAGGTGGATATCGCCGAGCTGCAGCGCAGGCTCGAACAGGACGACAACATCATGATCCATTTCCCGGACGAGCTCGTTCCGGCGGACGTCGCCGAAGCCGAAAAAGGCCCGGACGAAGGGCATCTGTGAAAATCTGTAAAAAACACCCCGCCGGAAGGAGCAAGACCTTCCGGCGGGGTGTTTTTTGTGACGGTAAATTACAGATGCGCCTTGAGCCACGCCTTGATCTCGTCGTGCAGCGCGACGGACCAGAAGGAGCCTTCGTGCGGCGCGTTCGTGATGCGGATCATCTCGGCGTCGTAGCCGCAGTCGGAGAGCTTTTCGTACATCTCGAGGCTGTCCTCGTAGAGCACGACCGGGTCTGCGTCGCCGTGCAGGATGAGGAAGGGCGGGAGATCCTTGCCGGGCTCGACGTAGTTGATGGGGCTGATGCGCGCGAGCGGCTCGAGCGTGGAAAGATCCTCACGCGAGAGCTTCCGGCCGGCGAGCGCCTCGAAGAGGTTCGGGCCCTCGGGTGCGGGCTGGCCGGGCTTGGGCTTATATTGCTTGGTCACCATCTTGACCAGATCGGTCGGGCCGAAGCAGTCGATGACGCACTTGACGGAGCTGGACTGGTCCAGATTGTCGCCGATGTCGAATTCCTCCATGCCGCCGGTCACGCCGACCAGCAGAGAGGTGTTTCCGCCGGAGGAGGTGCCCCATGCGCAGACGCGCTCCGGGTCGATCAGGAATTCGTCGGCATGCGCGCGCAGATAGCGGATGGCGGATTTGACGTCCACGAGGAAGGCGGGCGCCTTGGCCTCGAAGGCGGAGCGGTGCGTGACGGTGGCGACGATATAGCCCATGCGCGCATATTCGCTCAGCTGCGGGATCTCATAGCACTGGTTGGGCTTGGTCCAGGCGGAGCCCTGGATGAACACGATCAGCGGGAAACGGCGCGCGTCGTCCTCTCCCAGACGCCAGGGCATGATGACCTGCATCTTCTGGGAAAAACCGTCCGGACAGGTGAATTCCACGTCGGGCTTGATCTCAGCCAGATTTTCCAGACCGGGGTTGTTTGCAAGCACCTTGATTTCTTTCATGAAGCGTTTCCTCCTTGCGGCTGAAGGCCGATTTGTAAAGTTTACATATTCTATTATAACACAAAGCCGCAGATATTGCTATGCGCTCTTGCGTGAATGAAAAGAAAGTGTTATCATTTGATGTGTGGGCTTCGGCAGGCGCTTTGCCGGCAAGGCCGGAGCATCCCTGAACAAGACGGTCTGAAAAAATGGAGGTATGTTGTTATGAGCAAGCCCCTGATCGGTTACCAGGTGTATTCCGCGCGTGAAGACGCATCCAAGGATCTGCTGAGCGTTCTGAAGACTCTGAAAGAACTGGGCTATGACGGCGTGGAGTTCGCCGGCTTCTATGGCCACAGCGCCGAAGAAGTGAAGGGCATGCTGGAGGAGACCGGCCTGGTCGCCATTTCCAGCCATGTGCCGTATGATTCCTTCGTGGCCGATATGTTCGGCACCATCGCCTATCATAAGACCATCGGCTGCTCCTACATCGCCGTCCCCTTCCTGGGCGAAGACGAGAGGCCCGGCGGCCCCAAGTTCGCCGAGGCGATCAAGAATATCTATAAGTTCGGCATGCTCTGCAAGACTGCCGGCATCACCCTTCTCTATCACAACCACGATTTCGAGTTCGTGACCGTTTCCGGCCAGTACGGCCTCGATTTCCTCTATTCCGCCGTTCCGGCCAACATGCTCGAAACCGAGATCGACTGCTGCTGGGTCAAGTATGCCGGCCTGAATCCCGCCAAGTATATCAAGCAGTATGCCGGCCGCTGCCATGTCGTGCATCTCAAGGACTACATCGGCAAGAAGGGCGGCAAGCAGCCCTACGCGCTGATCAAGGCTGACGGCGAAGACGACGGCACCGCCGCCAATTCCGACGACGTCGCCTTTGAGTTCCGCCCGGTCGGCCACGGCTGCCAGAACATCCCGGAGATCATGGCTGCGGGCATCGAAAGCGGCGCCGAGATCTTCATCGTGGAACAGGATCTGTCCATCGGCCGCACTCCGCTCGAGGCTGCCAAGATGAGCCGCGAGTATATCAAGAGCATCGGCTATTGATCCTTCATCGTGCAATTGCGAAAGAGCCTTTCTTTTACCGGGTATCCATAAAACAGTTAAACCGACCTATGGTTACGATCATAGGTCGGTTTTCTTATGGCGCACGGGAGGCTCCCTTGTGTAAAGGGAGCTGTCAGCGAAGCCGCCTGAGGGATTGACGACCCCTCCGCCCCTGCGGGGCACCTCCCCTTACACAGGGGAGGCACTGGC
>JAUMYC010000154.1 GCA_030528845.1 Eubacteriales bacterium | reverse complement strand
GCGAACCCGCCCAAGTCTCTCGTGATAGGGAACCGCATCATGACCGTCGTCTTCGCCTGCATTGCAGGTCTTGTCATCTTCTGGTCGCAGCTGCAGGACGCCGCGGGGCGCTTCGGCAAATGGGTGCTGCTGATGATCCTGCGCTTCCTCTACTTCATCGGCCAGCTGCTCTCCGGCGAGGAAAGCCAGGGCGGGCAGCAGCAGCAGATGGATCCGACGGCGATGTTCGCGGAATTCGGCGAGACCGAGACCAGCTCCTTCTGGGCGTTTCTGGAAAAGGTCGCCGTCGTGCTGGCCATCGTGATCGGCGTGGTGCTGGTCGTGCTGGCTCTGCGCGTCGTTTTCCGGCTCATCCTGCGCGGCCTGCGCCATCTGCGCGAGTACATGGCCCGCTTTGCACAGGTAACGGGCGAGGATTACGAAGACGAGCAGATCGACCTGTTCGATCTGGACGACCTGCGCGAACAGACCAAGGAGCGCCTGCAGAAGGCCATGCGCCGCCTGACGAGGCGCACGAAAAAATGGGACGACATGGACGCGCGCGAGAAGGTACGCTTCAGCGTGCGGCAGCTCTATGCCAAGGCCGGCTATACCAACGGCGAGCTGAACCCGCTGACCATCCGCGAGGCCGCGCCCAAGCTGCCCTCCACCCCCTTTGGCGAGGAGCGCCTCGCAGACTTGTATGAAAAGGCCCGTTATTCTCAGACGGAGCCGACGGCACAGGAAGCGGAAGAGCTCCGGAAAGCGGTGAAACATTGACCGAGGAACTGAAATGGAAAGTCGCCAACCTGCCCGATTCCCCCGGCTGCTATCTGATGAAGAGCGAGGGCAGAGTGATCTACGTCGGCAAGGCGAAAAACCTGAAAAACCGCGTCAAGCAGTATTTTCAGTCCTCGCGCGGGCATTCACCGAAGGTGCGCGCGATGGTCGCGCGGATCGACGATTTTGAACTGGTGCTCGCCGACACGGAGCTCGAAGCGCTCGTGCTGGAAGCGAACCTCATCAAGAAGCACGCGCCGTTTTACAACATCCTGCTCAAGGATGACAAGCATTACCCCTTCATCGCCATCGACCCGTCCAAGCCCTTCCCCGCGCCGGAGCTTCGCCGCAAGCGCGAGAAGGACGGCGCGCGCTATTTCGGGCCGTATACCGGTACAACCACGCTTTACGAGGTGCTCGACGCAGTGCGCGCGGAATTTCCCCTGCGCACCTGCACGCGGCAGATCAACCCGGAAAAGCCGACGCGCCCCTGTATCCACCACCAGATCGGCCGCTGCCTTGCCCCGTGCGCGGGCAAGGTGACGGCGCAGGAGTATCAAAAGGTCGTCGAGGGCGCGATCGCATTCCTCAGCGGAGACGCGCGCGCCGTGCTCAGCGGGCTTGAGCAGAAAATGCGTGAGGCGGCCATGGAGCTCAATTACGAAAAGGCAGCCGTATACCGCGACAGGATGCAAGCCGTGCGGCAGGTGCTCGAAAAGCAGAAGGCGGACGGCAGGCTCACTTCGGATCAGGACGTTCTTGCCGTGCTCTACGAAGGCGAGGACGCGCTGGTGCAGCTGATGAATGTGCGCGAAGGCAAGCTCATCGGCTCGGAGCATTTCGTGCTCGACCGCGCCGCGGACGAGGCCGAGGGCTCGATTTTGCTCTCGTTCATCCTGCAGTATTACGGCTCCGACCGCATTCCCCCGCGCGAGCTGCTGCTCTCCGCCCTGCCGGAGGAGGCCGATACGCTCGCGCAGCTGCTCAGCGATCTCTCGCCCGGGCGCGCAAAGGTGCGCATCCATACCCCGCAGCGCGGAGAAAAGCATCATCTGATGGAGCTGGCGTACAAAAACCTGCGCGAAGCCGCCGTGAAGCGCAAAAAGAAGCTGGAGAGCAGCTTCATGCGCACGGAAGGCGCGCTCATCGAACTCACCGACGTGCTCGGCCTTTCCGAGCCGCCGCATCGCATCGAGGGCTTTGACATCTCCAACACGCAGGGCGCGCAGTCCGTCGCCTCCATGGTCGTCATGATCGACGGCCTTGCCGCAAACAGGGAATACCGGCATTTCCGCATCAAGACCGTGCAGGGGGCAAACGACTTCGCCTCCATGCGCGAAACGCTCCTGCGCAGGCTCTCCCACGGCCTGCGGGAGATCGAAGAGCGCAGGGCGCAGGGCCTTCCCCCGGAGGGCGGCTCCTTTTCCACGCTGCCGGATCTGATCCTCATCGACGGCGGACACGGGCAATTGCATGAAGCGCAGGAGGCCATGCATAGTCTTGGACTGGATATCCCCATGTTCGGCTTGGCCGAACGCATCGAGGAGATCGTGCTGCCCGGCCGCGAAGACACGATTCTGCTGCCGCGCACGAGCCCGGCGCTGCATCTGATCCAGCGCCTGCGTGACGAGGCGCATCGCTTTGCGATCACGCATCACCGCAAGCTGCGCGGCAAGCGCTCCGTCTCCTCACAGCTGGACGACATCCCCGGCGTGGGGCCAAAGCGCAAAAAAGCACTGCTCACCCACTTCAAGACCATGGAAGAGCTGAAAAATGCGGACGCTGCGGCGCTGAGCGCCGTGGAAGGGGTGGACAAGCGCACGGCAGAGGCCGTCTACGCATATTTTCACCCGCAAACAGACTGAAGTTTGTTTTAGCAGACCAAAGTCTGTATTTCGCCCATTTACAGACTTTGGTCTATTTCTTGGATTTTCAACAGAAAGAAGGAGAATTACAGATGGCAAACGAGTATTTCAGCAAGATGGAAGCCCTGATCGACAGCTGGCAGGGTGAGATGATCGATATGCTGCGCGGATGGATCGCCGTGCCGAGCATTGCGACGCACGAGAGTGACGCCGAACCCGGCAAGCCCTTTGGCGAGGAATGCCGCAAGGTGCTGGATATCGCGCTGGCCGACGCGCAGAAGCTCGGTTTTGAAGTTGACAACGTGGACGGCTACGCGGGCGCTGTGCAGTTTGGCAGCGGCGAGAAGACCATGGGCATGCTCTGCCACCTCGACGTCGTGCCTGCGGGCGAAGGCTGGGCCTATCCCCCGTTCGAACTGACCGTCGCTGACGGCAAGATGATCGGCCGCGGCACGATGGACGACAAGGGCCCGGCGCTGGCCGCGCTCTTTGCCATGCGCGCGGTGCGCGACAGCGGCCTGAAGATGAAGGACGGCGTGCGGCTGATCCTCGGCTGCGACGAGGAGAGCGGCATGCAGGACATGCGCTATTACGCAAAGCACCGCCAGATGCCGGATTACGGCTTCTCGCCGGACGCGGAATTCCCCGTGATCAACATCGAAAAGGGCGGCCTGTCCATCAAGCTCTCCAAGCGCACCGGCGGCGAGGAAGGCGCGCAGATCCCCGTGTATGAGCTTTACGCGGGCGTCGCGCCGAATGTGGTGCCGGGCAAGGCGCACGCGATCGTGGGCGTGCAGAACATCGGCCTTGCCGAGCTCGAGCGCCTGTGCGGCGAGATGTGCGCCGACGGCGTGACGCAGCTGAACGTGACGGATGCGGGCGACGGCCGCGCGAAGATCGAGGCCGTGGGCCGCAGCGCGCACGCCTCCATGCCGCATCTGGGCATCAACGCCGCGGGCATGCTGCTCATCGCGCTGGACAAGCTCGGCGCGGGCGGCGGCTCGAAAGACGCCATCCACCTGCTGGCCGAAAAGATCGGCCTCCGCGGCGACGGCAGCGGGCTGGGCCTTGCCTGTGCGGATGAAGAGAGCGGCGAGCTGACGAGCAACCTCGGCATCCTGCGCTACGACGGCGACGAGCTGATCGCCTTCCTGGACAACCGCGTGCCGATCTGCGGCGACGCGGCGACCCTTCTGGGCAACTGCACGCTGGCCGTTGCGCCGGCCGGGGTGGCCGTTTCCACGCGCGGCTACAAGGGCCCGCATCACGTTCCGGCCGACAGCCCGATCGTACAGGGCCTGCTGGCGGCATATCATGAAGTGACCGATCTGCCGGCCTATGCGTTCGCCATCGGCGGCGGCACCTATTCCCGCATGATGCCCAACACCGTGGCCTTCGGCTTCAATTTCCCCGGCGACGCGGATCCCTGCCATATGCCGGACGAGAGCGTGAATATCGCAAAATTCGTCATGAGCGTGAAGATCTTCGCGCACGCCATCGCAAGGCTGGCCGGCTGCATCGAGGACTGAGGCCCCGCACCGGCGCGAAATGACAATTTGCGCCATTTCGGAACCGGCTGCGCGCGCATCGCGTCTTAACACGCGAAATCCAACGCAAACGGAGGAAAACAGATGCGAAAGCATGCACACGGCCTCTCCCGCGGTAAAAAATGGCTCGCAGGGGCGCTGATCCTCGTCGCCGTCGCGGCAGGGGTGCTCCCCTTCGCGCTGAGCCAGTTCACCGGCGAGGATGCAAGGCTGATCCAGGAAGGCGGCGAGGCAGACGGCCGGCTGCGCGTACAGCTGCGCTCTCTCGGCGCGCCGCAGCTGCTCACCCTCACGCTCGACGGCGTCTATTCGCTCGAAAGCGACCCGGGCTTTCGCTTCGCGCGCGGCTCGATCCTGACCGTCGCCTACGACGAGGGCAGCCTGCTGCTCGACTGCGGCGGCATGACCATCGACATGGGGCCGAATTTCACCCTCACGCGCCACGAAGCGCCCGAAGGCGAGCTCAACGGCATCATCATCGAGCAGGCTTCAAAAACCGCGCTCTACAACGGCGATCTTGAGCTCAGCGCCCGGGGCAACGGCATCGGCGCGCTGCTCTACATCGACCTTGAAGAATACCTCTACGGCGTGGTGCCCTATGAAATGAGCGACAGCTGGCCGCTCGAGGCGCTCAAGGCGCAGGCCGTTGCCGCGCGCACCTACGCCATGGGCCGCAAGAGCGCGCGCGTGGCGATGGATTACGATCTCGTAGACACCACTGCGGATCAGGTGTTCAAGGGCTTCAACCCCGGCTACACCAACGCCGTCGAAGCCGTCGATTCGACCAAGGGCATCGTGGGCATGTACAACGGCAGCTTCGCGACCTGCTATTACGGCGCGAGCAACGGCGGCCAGACCGTCATGCCGGACGAGGTCATGAAAAAAACAGGCGATTACGGCTATCTCGAAGTCAAGGACGACCCCTACGACCTTGAGAATTCCAAGAGCGTAGTGCGCACGATGGAGATCTCCGCACAGGGCGGCGAGCTCGACCCCGAGCTGACGGCGCTGCTCAAGGCCGCGCTCTCCGAGCAGCTGGCCGGTATGGGCTGCAGCGAGGACGCCGAGGATATCCGCATCGTCGAGCTGCTCTCCCTCACCACGCACGAGCCCAAGGGCCGCGAAGGCAGCCGCATGGCGCAGAAGCTGCGCGTCCGGCTGACCATTGAAGCGCGCCGTTGGACGGACGACGAGCTGGGCGCATTTGAACTGCTCGAAACGCCGCTCGAGGTCGATCTGGAGCTCTATTCCCAGATCAAGAAGACCTTCAGCTCCATGTCCATCAACTCTTCGGACTGCGAGCTCTACACCGTCTATGCGCTCTATGCCGACGGCACAGAGGAGCAGATCCCCATCGCGCAGACCCTCTCTCAGACAGAAGAGGACGCCGCCGACAAGCAGCCCGTGCGCTTCCGCATCGAAGCCCGGCGCTTTGGACACGGCGTGGGCATGAGCCAGCGCGGCGCGCAGACCATGGCCGGCGCGCACGGCCTGCCCTACACCGATATCCTCCTCTTCTATTATCCCGGTATCGATCTTGTTCGCTATGCCATGCCCGAGACGGAGCTGACCGACCTCGACGAACTGCCCGAAGGGCTGGGCGCGGAGCGGGTGATCCGGATCCCCCCGAAGCCCACCCCCGCGCCGCTGCCCGCGCTTGAAGCCGGCGAAAAATACGGCTACGTCGTGCTTGAGGCGGATTCCTCCGCCCTGAACG
>JAUMYC010000153.1 GCA_030528845.1 Eubacteriales bacterium | reverse complement strand
CCGGCAAGGGCAACGATCAGGTCCGCTTCGAGCTGACCATCAAGGCCTTCGCTCCGGATATGCCCGTCATCGCCCCGTGGCGTGAGTGGGATATCAAGTCCCGCGACGAGGAGATCGACTATGCCGAGGCGCACAACATCCCGCTGAAGATCACCCGCGAGACCAACTATTCCAAGGACAAGAACCTCTGGCACCTGAGCCATGAAGGCCTCGATCTGGAAGACACCGGCAACGAGCCGCTCTACGAGAAGGAAGGCTTCCTGGAGATGGGCGTTTCTCCCATGCAGGCGCCCGACACCCCCACGTATGTCACCCTTGATTTCGAACAGGGCGTTCCGGTCGCTCTGGACGGCGAGAAGATGAGCCAGAAGGAGATCGTTCTCAAGCTCAACGAGCTCGGCGGCGCCAACGGCATCGGCCTGCTCGACATCGTCGAAAACCGCCTCGTGGGCATGAAGTGCCGCGGCGTGTATGAGACCCCCGGCGGAGCGATCCTCTACAAGGCGCTCAACGTGCTCGAGACCATCTGCCTCGACAAGTACGCCGCCCACAAGAAGCAGGAGCTCTCCGTGTGCTTTGCCGAGCTCGTGTATAACGGCCAGTGGTACACCCCCCTGCGCAAGGCGCTCTCCGCCTTTGTCGATTCCCTGATGGAAAACGTGACCGGCAAGGTCCGCCTCAAGCTCTACAAGGGCAACATGATCAACGCCGGCGTCTGGTCCGACTACTCCCTCTATTCCGAGGAGATCGCGACCTTCGGCGAGGACGAAGTCTACAACCAGGCCGACGCCGCCGGCTTCATCACCCTGTTCGGTCTGCCGATCAAGGTGCAGGCGCAGGTCAACGCCAAGAACGGCAAGGCCTAAGCCGCCTCTTTTCAATGCTTTTTACAGCCCCGTCGGAGGGAGCCCTCCGGCGGGGCGTACCCATTTATTTATGCAGAGTATTCTCATCCGGAAAGGAAAATGCATCCATGGCAAAGCTTTGGGCCGGCCGTGCCGGTAAGGAAACAGACCAGATCGCGGACGATTTCAACTCGTCCATCGCTGTCGACCAGCGCATGTACAGGCAGGATATCACCGGCTCCATGGCCCACGCCGCCATGCTCGCCGCCTGCGATATCATCACCGAATCCGACCGCGACGCCATCGTCGCCGGGCTGGAGGGCATTTTGGCCGATCTCGACTCCGGCGCGCTGGCCATCGACCCCATGGCCGAGGATATCCATATGTACGTCGAGCAGGTGCTCACCGAGCGCATCGGCGATGTGGGCAAGAGGCTGCACACCGCGCGCTCCCGAAACGATCAGGTGGCGCTGGACCTGCGCATGTATCTGCGAGACGAATGCGCCGCGATCGCCGGGATGCTCAAGGGGCTGCTTCGCGTCATCGCAAAGCAGGCCGAGGCGAACGTGGACGCCATCCTGCCGGGCTACACCCACCTGCAGCGCGCGCAGCCCATCCGCTTTGCGCAGCATCTGCTGGCCTATGCCATGATGTTCTCGCGCGACATCACCCGCCTGAGCGACGCTGCGGCCCGTATGAACGAATCTCCGCTGGGCGCGTGCGCGCTGGCCGGCACCACCTACGCCACCGACCGCGGCATGACCGCAAAGGCGCTCGGCTTTTGCGGCGTGTCCCGCAATTCCATCGACGCCGTGTCCGACCGCGACTTCTGCGTGGAGATCCTCTCCGCGCTCTCGCTCATCATGATGCACCTCTCCCGCTTCTCCGAGGAGATCATCCTCTGGTCGAGCTGGGAATTCCGCTTTGTGGAGCTCGACGACGCCTTCACCACCGGTTCGTCCATCATGCCGCAGAAGAAGAATTCCGACATGGCCGAGCTCGTGCGCGGTAAGACCGGCCGCGTCTACGGCGACCTCATGGGCACGCTGACCATGCTCAAGGGCCTGCCGCTGGCCTATAATAAGGACATGCAGGAGGACAAGGAGGCCATCTTCGACGCCATCGACACCGTCAAGCAGTGCCTCGACGTCTTCACGCCTATGCTCGAGACCATGCGCACCAACAAAGAGAGCATGCTGCGCGCGGCGCAGGAGGGCTTCATCAACGCGACCGATCTGGCCGATTATCTGGTCAAAAAGGGCATGCCCTTCCGCGCGGCCTACAAGATCGTCGGCACGCTGGTGGGCGAGTGCGTGAAGGAGCACAAGGTGCTCGAGACCGTTCCGCTGGAGCGCTATCGGCAGCTGAGCGAGCTCTTCGACGAAGACCTCTTCGAGGCCATCGACCTCGTCGTGTGCGTGGACAAGCGCAACAGCGAGGGCGGCACCGGCAAGGAGGCCGTTCTCAGGCAGATCGAATGGCTCAACGGGCTGATCGCCGAATAACGAAACCACACCCAAACACAGAGAGGGGTTATCCGAATATGCAGATGCACGAACTCAAGGGCAGGCATTTTCTCAAGCTGCTCGACTTTACCACCGACGAGATCAAGGGGCTGATCGCCCTCGCCGCCGAGCTCAAGGCCAAGAAAAAGGCCGGGATCCCGCACGACGAGCTGCGCGGCAAGAACATCGCGCTCATTTTTGAAAAGACCTCCACGCGCACCCGCTGTGCGTTCGAAGTCGCCGCTGCGGATCTTGGCGCTTCTTCCACCTATCTCGATCCCTCCGCCTCGCAGATCGGCAAGAAGGAATCCATCGCCGATACCGCGCGCGTGCTCGGCCGCATGTACGACGGCATCGAGTATCGCGGCTTCGGACAGGAGCGGGTCGAGGAGCTGGCCAAGTATGCGGGCGTGCCGGTCTGGAACGGCCTGACCAACGAATTCCATCCCACGCAGATCCTCGCCGACATGCTCACCATTCAGGAGCATCTGGGCTCTCTGCAGGGCAAAAAGCTCGTCTATTTCGGCGATGCGCGCTACAACATGGGCAATTCGCTCATGGTCGGCTGCGCCAAGCTGGGCATGCATTTCGTCGCCTGCGCGCCCAAGGCGTATTTCCCGGAGGCCGCTCTCGTGGCCGAATGCGAAAAATGCGCCGCCGAGACCGGCGCGACGCTCAGCTTCATCGAGGATCCGATGGAGGCTGTCAAGGGCGCCGACGTGCTCTACACCGACGTGTGGGTCTCCATGGGCGAGCCGGTCGAGATCTGGGAAGAGCGCATCGCGCAGCTCGCGCCCTATTCCGTCACCAAGGAGCTCATGGACGCGGCGGGCGAACAGGCCATCTTCATGCATTGCCTGCCCGCCTTCCACGATATGAAGACCACCATCGGCAAGGAGATGGGCGAGCGCTTCGGACGCACCTATATGGAAGTGAGCGACGAGGTCTTCGAAGGGCCGCAGTCCGTGGTGTTCGACGAGGCGGAAAACCGCATGCACACCATCAAGGCCGTCATCGCCGCCACCATGTAACAGCAGCATACACAAAGAGCCGGAGCGCTTTGCTCCGGCTCTTTTGTTTGTTATAAGAGGCGTTCCGTCCGGAAGCAGACCCGACGGCGGCGGAAGAACGAGCGTCGCTGCCGGCCAAAGCAGCACGCGTTCCCCCTCTTCGGAAATTATATCCCCAAACCGATGTTCGTCTTGTCGCCCATGTAATTCCCGGATCCCGGGAAGCCGTTTTCCGCAAGGCGGCGGAATTTTTCGGAAAAGCCGTAGTCTTCCGGTTCGCTCAAAGGAACGAAGCGGACGTCGTTGATCGGGTTTTCGTCAAACTCATTCGTGTGCAGTTGGAGGCTGCCGTTCGTCCGTTTCAGAAGGAAGGTGATGTGCAGGAGCCGGTTTCCGCTCGCGTTCGCGTCGCACACATACATTAGCCGATCAATCTCCACGTCCAGCCCGGTCTCCTCTTTCATTTCGCGCACAAGCCCCTGTTCCAGCGTCTCGCCGCATTCCAGCTTGCCGCCCGGCAAAGACCAGTTACGCTTCTCGCTGAGCTTCTGCTGCACCAGAAGGATCTTCCCGTCTTCGATCAGAACACCGGTCACACGCACCACAAACATATGCTCTGCGCTCATCTGCTGACCTCCTTATTTCTGCAGCACATATTTATATGCGCTCTCCGCCGGATTGTCATAATATCCTTCTTCGATCCTATCGAGTGCATAGCCGCACATCGCAAACACCCGCTGCATTGCCCTGTTCGCCGCGCGCGTCTCGCCGCAGAAGCGCTTCATGCCGGTCTTTGTCATCTCCGTCGTCACATGCCCAAGCAGCATCTTTGCCAGCCCGCGTCCCCTGTACTCCGGATGCACCGCGATGTTCATGATCTTCACATAGTCCTTTTCTCCCTGCCAGTTGTAAATGAACACGTCGCCCGCGAGCTTCTCCCCGTCGCACAGCGCCCAGTAGATCGCCCGCTCATCCGTCAGCAGGTCCTTCCAGTCCTCTTCCTTCCAGAAATCTGTCGGAAAACACAATTTGTCGAATTCCATCGCCGCTTTTATGTCGTCTATCCCATATCGTCTGATTTCCATGCTTCGTATATCCTTTCAGCCAAAGCTAAAGGGATTATAGCATACACGTGTGCAAACAAAAAGCCCTTCCCGGCAGGGAAGGGCTTTTTTATCAGGATAGGCGGCCTTCGGCGCGGGCATAGCCTCCGTCTTGCGGGCGCGCGGCTTCTTGGCCGGGGGATTGGTCAGCACGGTGGGCTTGCCCGTCTTGAGCACGGCGTCGCGGTCGATGGTGCACTTGGCTGTGTTTTCCAAAGAGGGCAGCTCATACATCGTGTCCGCCATCTCAGCCATGCTCTGACCATAGGCCTTCCGCTCCGAGCGGTTTTTCCTGTGTTCGTGCTTGATGAATGAGAAGCCGTTTTTTATCTGTTGAGGATCTCCATGAATTCGTCGCCGGTGATGGTCTCCTTTTCGTACAGGAACTTCGCCAGCTGATCCAGCTTGTCCTTGTTCTTTGCGAGGATCTCGGTCGCCAGTGCGTGCTGGCGCTTGACGATCTCCACCGTCTTCAGGTCGATCTGCCGCTGGGTCTCGGGGGAACAGGCCACGGCAGCCTCGCCGCCCAGATACTGATTGGTGACCGTTTCCATGGCCACCATGTCGAATTCTTCACTCATGCCGTAGCGCGTGATCATGGCGCGGGCCA
This sequence comes from Eubacteriales bacterium, assembly GCA_030528845.1. Next base: position 821 of record JAUMYC010000153.1, on the reverse strand, counting down.
GCTTGGTCGCCTGCTCGATGTCGTTCCCTGCGCCGGTGGTGATCGAGCCGAAGATCAGCTCCTCCGCAGCGCGGCCGCCGGTGTAGGTGGCGATCTTGGTTTCGATCTCTTCCTTGGTCATCAGGTAGTGGTTGCCCTCCTCCACCTGCATTGTGTAGCCCAGTGCGCCGGAGGTGCGCGGAACGATGGTGATCTTCTGCACGGGCGCGGCGTTGTTCTGCTTGGCCGCCACCAGCGCATGGCCGATCTCGTGATAGGCGACGATCAGCTTTTCCTTGTCGGTCAGGATGGCGTTCTTCTTCTGATAGCCGGCGATGACCACTTCGATGCTCTCCTCCAGATCGGCCTGAGTCGCCATGCTGCGTCCGTCGCGCACAGCGCGCAGAGCGGCTTCGTTGACGATGTTGGCCAGTTCTGCGCCGGAAGCGCCGGAGGCCACGCGGGCGACCTTGCCGAAATCAACGCTCGGATCCACCTTGATCTTCTTGGCGTGGACCTGCAGGATCTTGGTGCGGCCTTCCAGATCCGGAAGCTCCACGGGGATGCGGCGGTCAAAGCGCCCCGGACGGGTCAGCGCGGGGTCAAGGGACTCGGGGCGGTTGGAAGCGGCTAAGATCATGACGCCGTTATTGCCCTCGAAGCCGTCCATTTCGGTCAGCAGCTGATTGAGCGTCTGCTCGCGTTCATCGTTGCCGCCGACGTGGCCGTCACGCTTCTTGCCGATGGCGTCGATCTCATCGATGAACACGATGCAGGGCGCTTTTTCCTTGGCCTGCTTGAACAGGTCGCGTACCTTGCTTGCGCCCATGCCGACAAACATT
>JAUMYC010000014.1 GCA_030528845.1 Eubacteriales bacterium | reverse complement strand
CTGAAGGAGACGATCGCGCCGGAGGAGAGCGAAGAGCCGCTTCGGAGCGACCCGGTGGAGCTGCCCGTGGTGCTCTCGCCGGAGGAGCTGGCCGAAACGGCCGTCGACGAAACGCCCCCGCCCGACGCGCCCGTGGGCTGAGCCGGAATGCCTCGCCCCCTTTCCCGCATAAGTTCATGCGGCGAAAGGCGGTGGACAACGATGGCGGAATGGACGGTGGCGCTGGCGGCGGTCGGGGCGATCATCGGGGCGGGCTTTGCCTCGGGCCGGGAGATCGCGACGTTTTTTACCATGCACGGGCGCTGGCTCTGGCTGGGCGCGGCGGCCTGCAGCATCGCGGCGGGGCTGCTCACGGCGATGCTGGTCACGCTGGCGAAGCGCACGCAGAGCACTTCGCTCGCGCAGCTGTATACGAGGGTAATGGATGAAAAATGCGGCGAGGCCGTGCAGGCGGCGCATACGCTGCTGCTGTTGATCGTCTGCGCCGCGATGTGCTCTGCGGCGGCGGAGCTGGGCGCGCTGGCGCTCTCCTCGCGCTGGGCGAGGCCCACGGGGGCCTGCTGCGCTGCGGCGCTGGCGCTTGCGGGCGCAAAGAGCGGCAGACGGCTTGCGGGCGGCGGCCTGCTCACAGCCGGGGCGATCTTCGCGTTTTATTGCATCCTCTGTGCGCAGGACGTGCCGCACAGGCCGTGCGCGCAGAACGGGGCGGTGGTCTCGGGCGGGCTGGGCGTGCTCTACGCCTGTCTGAACGTGGCGCTGGCCTCCGGGGTCATCTGCTCTGCGGGGCAGAAGGCCGCATCGCCCGCGCGGGCGGGGCTGTATACGGGCGCGCTGCTGCTGGCGCTGCTCCTGCCGGCGTGCATTGCCCTGCGCCGGCTGGGCGACACGGACCTTGCGCTGCCCTCGGTGGCGCTGGCGGGAGAGCTGGGTGCGTTCGGATTTTGGGCGAGCGTGGCCGCGCTGTTTGCGGCGTCGGTGTCCACGCTGGCGACGGGCCTGTTCAGCCTGCGCGGGCAGCTCTGTCAGGCGGGGATGCCGGAGAAATGGAGCATGACCGCGGCGCTGGGCGGCGCGGCGCTGCTCTCGGCGGTGGGCTTTGCGCCGATCGTGCAGGTCGCCTATCCGCTGCTGGGCTTCGTCTGCGCGATGCTTCTGCCGGTGCTGGCGATCTTTATCAAAGAATGAGCGATGGGATACGGAAGGAGACGTTACGTTGGCGCGATATCGTAAGATGCGCATTGCGGCAGGAAAAGTGCGCGCGAAGCTGCTCCCGGCGAGGCGGGCCGTCTCACGGGCGGGCGTGCGGATGCGCGCGGGCGCGCAGAGGAAAATGAAAAACATGGGCGTGGGCAGGAAGAGCTCGCTGCTGGTGCTGCCTGCGCTGGTGATGCTGATCGTGCTGGCGGGTTATCTGAACCTGCCGCGCATGCAGACGGCGCGCTTTCTGCCCACATTGGGAGAGGTCTCCAACCCGCGCAGCGGCATTGCCCTGAGCGCGCAGGAGGATCAGGACGCGCAGGCGCAGACGAGCCTTGTCTGGGTCATGCCCACATGGCGGGAGCTCGAGCCGGAGCAGGGCGTCTATGCCTTCGAGCAGTACGACGAGCAGATCGGCCTCGAGCAATGGCGCGAGCGCGGGGCGCAGCTCGTCTTCCGCCTTGTGCTCGACCCGCAGGACGGGCGCGTGGGTCTGCCGGACTGGCTCCTGGAAAAAACCGGGGGCAAGCCCTACGGAGACGGGGCGGCGCAGCGCTATGCGCCGGATTACGCCGACCCCGCGCTGCAGGATGCGCATTTTCTGCTGCTGCAGGCGATCGAGGAGCATTACGGCGAGGATATCGCCTATGTGGAAATGGGCTCGCTGGGCGCGGACGGCGCATGGAAGAGCGCAGAGGGCGCGCCGAAGCTGCCCATGACGGACGTGACGAGCGTGTATATCTGGCAGTATTTCACGGCCTTTCCGGAGCAGTGCGTGCTCTCGCCGGGACCCTACCGCGAGGCGATGCTGCCGGAGGGCGGTGCATATCTGAGCGAGCTGGGCCGGAGCGAAGCGACGTGGGACTGGATCAACCTCTTCCGTTTCGGCGGCTGGGACGGGCAGATCGACGCGCGCCTGCGCCCGGAGGCGGAATACGGCCTGAACGCGCCCGCGGGCGCGTGGCTGGCGGACGAGGCCGGAGAAATGCTGGAGCAGGATGCGCAGCAGCTGGAGCGCATGGCGCTCGAGAGCCGCGCGACCTACATCTGCGCGGAATATTCTTCCCTTTCCGACGAGGCGCGGCAGGCGCTCGGGCAGATCGCGCAGAAGATCGGCTATCGCTTCTGGGTGCGTCAGGCGCAGTGGCCGCAGCGCGTGCGCACGGATTACAGCCTGTATGTGGATCTGTATGTGGAAAACGACGGCGTGGCCCCTGCGCCGTGCGAAATGCCCGTGTATCTGGCGCTGCTGGATGCGCAGGGCGCGGTCGTATGTAAGGAAAAAACGGAGGCCGACGCGAAAAACTGGCGGCCCGGCAGCGCGCAGGAGCGCATCCGCATCACGATCCCCTACGACCTGCCCAAGGGCGAATACACCCTTGCCGTCGGCCTGTGCGGCGCGCAGGGCGAGCCCGCCGCGCGCTTTGCGATGGACGGCGAAACAGCCGGCCTTTGGCATGTGCTCGGCGCGGTGGAGGTCTATTGAGCAAAAGAAAACACCGGCCCTCTTCTCCTTTGCGGGAAGGGAGCCGGTGCGTTTTTTTTGTTTTGGAAGGGTCACTGCGTTTTTTCTGCGGCCTTTTCTCCGGCGAGGTAGCCCGTGGAGAAGGCCAGCTGCAGGTTGAAGCCGCCGGTGAGCGCGTCGATGTCGATCAGCTCGCCCGCGAAAAACAGGCCGGGCAGCCTGCGGGATTCCATCGTGGAGGGGTTCACATCCTTCACGCGCACGCCGCCGCGCGTGACCACGGCTTCGTTATAGCCGCGCAGGCCGGCCGCCGTCAGCGGCAGGGCCTTGAGCAGCGAGACCAGCGCCTTGCGGTCTGCCGAGCGCCATTCGCTCGCCTTCGTCTCCGGAGAGAAGCCCGCGATGCGCAAAATCTCCTGCCCGAGCGCGCGGGGCGCGAGCCCGTAGACGATGGAGGCGAGAGAAGCGCGCGGGTTGGCTTGGATGTCGCGCAGCAGGCGGTCGTCGAGCGCCTTGTGCGTCAGCGCGGGCTTGAGGTCGATCTCCAGCCGCACGCCGCGCGCGTCCTCCGGCATCACGGCCGAGAGGGAGAGCACCAGCGGGCCGGTGACGCCGAAATGGGTGAACATCATCTCGCCCTGGTCGCTGTAGATCTGCTTGCCGTCCTGCCCCTTAGCGCTCAGGCGCACGTTTTTGAGCGTGAGCCCGGAGAGGGTGGAGGGCCATGTCTCGACGGTGTTGATCGGAACGAGAGAGGGCAGGCATGCGGTCAGGCCGTGGCCCGTCTCCTTGGCGAGGCGGTGGCCGTCGCCGGTGGAGCCGGTGGTGGGATAGGAGAGGCCGCCCGTGGCGAGGATCACGCTGCCGGAGCGGATCTGCTCGCCGTTTTCGAGCTGCACGCCCGCAGCGCGCCCTTCTTCGGTCAGGAGCTTCTCCACGCGCGCCTGCAGGCGGACCTCGGCGCCGCAGCGGCGCATCTCGCCCTCGAGCGCGCGGGTGATATCGCTGGCCTTGTCGGAGGTGGGGAAGACGCGGTCGCCGCGCTCCACCTTGAGCGGGCAGCCCGCCTGTTCGATCAGGTCCATCAGGGCATTGTTGTCAAAGCGCGAATACGCCGCGAAGAAAAAGCGCGGGTTGCGCATGATGTTTTTGAAAAAGGAATCGCGCTCGGCAGCGTTGGTGACATTGCAGCGGCCCTTGCCCGTGATGTACACCTTTTTGCCCAGCTTTTCGTTGCGCTCCAAAAGAAGCACGCTCGCGCCCGCGCGGCCGGCGGAGATCGCCGCCATCATGCCGGCTGCGCCGCCGCCGATGATCAATACGTCGTACTGTTCTTTTTTCATGGCTTATTCCGGGTTGTTCTTGCCCACATAGACGTTGTATTCGGCCCAGGTGTTCTCCAGACGGCGGAAATTGGAGGCGACCTGCGCGCGCCTGCGCTGGCCGAGGGCCACGATCAGCGCGTTGATGAGCGAGAAGGGGGCGGCCATGGAATCGACAAAGGAGGCCATGTCGCATTTTGCCGTGAGGCAGAAATCGGCCAGCGAGCTCAGCGGGGAGAGGGGGCCGTCGGTGATGGCCGCGAGGGTGGCGCCCCGGCTGCGCGCAAACTGCATGGCCTTGATGGTGTGGCTGGTGTAGCGCGGGAAGCTGATGCCGATGAGCACGTCCTCCTCGGAGATCTTGTAGATCTGCTCGAAGACGTCGCTCACGCCGGAGGTGACGACGTGGATATTGCCGAGGATATAGTTGAGATAATGGGCGAAGAACTCGGCCAGAGGCGCGCTCGCGCGCAGACCGAGCACGTAGATATGGCGCGCCTCGAGGATCTTTTCGATCACGCCCTCGAACGCGGCGATGTCCAGCTCGTTCATGGTGGAGCGGATGTTCTGGATGTCGGCCTTGAAGACCTTGTTGAGCACCTGACTGTCGTCCATGTCGGTGGTCATCTCAAAGCGCTGCGCGGCGGTGAGCCGGTGGCGGATGAGCTCCTGCAGCGCCTTTTGCAGCTGCGGATAGCCCTCGTAGCCCAGCGCGGCCGCAAAGCGCACCACCGTGGATTCGCTCACGCCCACATATTCTCCGAGCTTTGCCGCGGTCATAAAGGCGGCTTTATCATAATGACTGACGATGCACTCGGCGATGCGCCTGTGCGATTTGGAAAGTTTTCTTCCGCTTTGATTCAGTCTGTCGATCAGCTCATGCGTGTTTTCCATGCACGGTTGACTCCTTCCTGCGAAATAACGGGTACAGTATAGCGGAAAATGGATAAAATTGCAAGACAAAGATGCATCTCCTGCATCGATTTTTTGCAATACGCAGCATTATGGCATGAAATACTGCAAATTTGCCGGGCTTTGGCTGTGCGCAGAGGAGGAGAATTCTCTCTTGACCGCGCCCGCGCATGTTGGTAATATGAAAGCGGAGCTATGCGAAAGGAAGGCGAGAGAAAAAATGCTGAATTTTGAATACAAAAACCGGACGCATCTGATCTACGGAAAGGACACGCAGGGCCGCGCGGGCGAGCTGGTGAAGCAGTATGGCGGCACGAAGGTGCTTTTGCATTACGGCGGCGGCTCCATCAAGCGCAGCGGGCTGTATGACACGGTCACGGCCTCCCTGCGCGAGGCGGGCGTGGAATATATCGAGCTGGGCGGCGTGCAGCCGAACCCGCGCGTGGAGCTGGTGCGCGAGGCGGCGCGCCTTTGCAGGGAAGAAAAGATCGATTTCATTTTAGCCGTGGGCGGCGGCAGCGTCATCGACAGCGCGAAGGCGACGGCCATCGGCGCAAAATACGACGGCGACGTGTGGGAGTTTTATATGGGCGGGCCGAAGGCGCAGGACGCGCTGCCGCTGGCCACCATCCTCACCTTGCCGGCGACGGGCTCGGAATCGAGCTATAATTCTGTGCTCACCAACGAGGCGGAGAACCGCAAGCTCGGCTATGCGGACGACCTCATCCGCCCGGTGTTCTCCATCGTGAACCCGGAGCTGTTCTTCACTCTGCCCAAGGATCAGATCGCAAACGGCGTGTGCGACATGATGAGCCACATCTTCGAGCGCTATTTCACCAACACACTGCACACCGACCTGATCGACGGCCTTTGCGAGGCCACGCTCAAGACGATCATCAAAAACGCGCCGAAGCTGATGCAAAATCCGTGCGATTACGACGCGTGGTTCGAGGTGGGCTACGCGGGCACGATCGCTCACAACAACCTGCTGGGCGTGGGCCGCGAGCAGGACTGGGCCAGCCACAAGCTCGAGCACGAGCTCAGCGCGCTCTACGACGTGGCGCACGGCGCGGGCCTGAGCGTCATCACCCCCGCGTGGATGAAGTACGTTTATAAAGAGAATATCGGCATGTTCGTGCAGTTCGCCGTCAATGTGATGGGCGTGGAGATGTCCTTCCGCGAGCCGGAGGCCATCTGTCTGGAGGGCATCCGCCGCCTGACGGAGTTCTTCCGCAGCCTCGGTCTGCCCGTCACGCTCGCGGAGCTGGGCGTGCCGCACGAAAACTACGAGTTGATGGCTAAAAAGGCCTGCCGCATCGTGGACGGCAAGCCCGTGCGGCTGGGCGGGCTCAAAAAGCTCGACTGGCCGGACTGCGAGGCGATCTACGCCCTCGCGGAAGAGGCCTGAAGAGAAACGGGGACCGGGAGCCTTCGCGGCTCCATCAAGGATATACGGAAAGGATGAAGGAAATGGACAAGGTACGTATTGGCATCATCGGCTGCGGCGGCATTGCCTTTGGCAAGCACATGCCCTCCCTCAAGAAGATCGAGGAAGTGGAAATGGTCGCGTTTTGCGATCTGATCGAAGAGCGCGCGGTGAAGGCGGCGCAGGAATACGGCGTCGAGGGCGCGCAGATCTTTACCGATTATAAAGAACTGCTCAAGCTGGATCTGGACGTGGTGCACGTGCTCACGCCCAACAAGCAGCATTCCTTCATCACCGTGGATGCGCTCGAGGCCGGCAAGCACGTCATGTGCGAAAAGCCCATGGCCATCAACACCGCCGAGGCGCAGAAGATGCTCGACGCGGCAAAGCGCACCGGCAAGAAGCTGACCATCGGCTATCAGGGCCGCCATCGCGATCAGGCGCTGTATCTGAAAAAGATATGCGAGGCGGGCGATCTGGGCGAGATCTACTATGCCCGCGCGCAGGCCGTGCGCCGTCGCGGCGTGCCTACATGGGGCGTGTTCCTGGACGCCGAAAATCAGGGCGGCGGCCCGCTGATCGACATCGGCACGCACGCGCTGGACGTGACGCTGTGGCTGATGGACAATTATGAGCCCGCCATGGTCGTGGGCACGGCCTACCGCAAGCTGGCGGACACCAAGGACGCCGCGAACCCTTGGGGCCCGTGGGATCCGGAAAAGTTCACCGTGGAAGACAGCGCCTTCGGCTTTGTCAAAATGAAAAACGGCGCGACGATCGTGCTGGAATCCTCCTGGGCGCTCAACATCCTCGACCCGCAGGACGGCAAGCCCATCCTCTGCGGCACGAAGGGCGGCGCGGACATGCAGGGCCCGGACGGCGCGCTGCGGCTCAACGGCGAGCGCTTCTCCAAGCTGTACACCACCATTCCCGACCTGCGCGCGGGCGGCGTGGCGTTCTATGACGGCGTGGGCGGCGGCTCTCCGGCCGATCGCGAGGCGCGCATGTGGATCAATCACGTCATGCACGACGGCCCGCTCTTCACCAAGCCCGAGCAGGCCTTCGTCGTCACGCAGATCCTCGAGGCCATCTACGAATCCAACCGCACCGGCAAGCCCGTGTTCTTTGATTAAACGCGAAAAGCAAAAGCGCCCGCGGAGCGATGTGCTCTGCGGGCGCTTTTTTGCGTGTTGTCTATTGCAGGCTGCTGCGGATCGCCATGTACTTCATGGACACGACGGCAAGCTCCTCCGGGTAAACGCTCAGCTCGAGCCGCAGGTCTATGCGGGAGGGCTCCGTGTCGCCGAGCATCCGGCGCACGACCTCCTCCGGCACCTCGGGCGTCCAGTCTTCGTAATAGGTGTACATCTCCTGCAGCGCGGAGAGATCTTCCACGGTGTTCAGGCGCGCTTTGCCGTCGGCGCTCATGGCCGGATAGGTGGTCATCTCGCCGATGTGCTCCTGCAGCCCGGTAAGGCAGGCCTGCGCATGGAGCAGGGCGGCTTCGTGGCCCTCAAAGGTATATTCGCAGGCCATCAGCACGCCGTTGTAGAACGTCAGGCGGGCGGACGCGGGCGCACTGCCCTCGGGAAGGGCGATGTGCAGCGTCCGCTGCGCGCCGCGCTCCTCGGCGTCGGCCGCTTCCGGAGAGCCCAGCGCCTCGAGCACGGCCGCTTCCTCCCCGCCGAAGAGCAGAAACAGGCGCTCTGTCAGAGAGGGAGCGGCGGGGGCCTCCTGCGCGCAGGCGGGCAGGCAGAGAGTCGTCAAGAGCAGCAGGGCCGAAACGAGCAGAATCCGAAGGTTTGTTTTCATATGCGTCCTCTCCTTTCGCGGTCTGTGGTTTTATGATATGAAAAACAAAAGGACGCGTCAACCGAAAGCCGCTCAATGATACATCCTGCGCGCGCAAACGTCGTTTTTGACGGCGCAAATCTCTGCGGACAAGGACGCGCTGGCGATAAGAAAAAAGCCCTCCGCAGGGAATGCGGAGAGCTGAAGAAAAGCGAAAGGGGCGGTTCATTCCTCCGCCATGCGGCGCAGGAAGCCGTAGACATTGCTGCGCTCGCTCACGCGCAGGCACGGCGCGCCGGAGAGCTCCATGAAGGCGATGAGGATGGCGAGGCCGCAGGGCAGGATGTCCGCGCGGTTCGGGTTCATGCCGGGCATGGCGATGCGCTCTTCGATGCTCGCCGCGTGCAGCCGGGAGAGCAGCCCGCGCGCGCGGCCCGACTCCAGCACGAAGCCCTCCAGCAAGGAGCGGTCGCGCTCGGGCAGGCCGATGAGCACGTCGGCGGCGCAGGTCGCCGCTCCGCCCGAGGCGATGACCGTCTCCGGCAGGGGCAGCGTGATCTTCGCCCATTCCGGCGCGAGGTATTCCTTTGCGCGTGCGACGATCTGCTCCTCGGTGAACCCGGCGGTCTCCTTCAGGAGAGAGACTGCGCCGACATGCGCCGAAACGCCGACCAGCACGCGGCCGTCTTCGCCCGCGATGATCTCCGTCGAGCCGCCGCCCGGGTTGATCACCAGCGCGCGGCCTGCGGGAGCTGCGGCGGTATAGGCGCTTTCGGCCTCTTCCTCGCCGGAGATGACGCGCAGGAGCACGCCGCAGCGCTTTTGCACGCGCCGCACGAGCTCGCCGGCGTTCTTGGCGTCGCGCAGGGCGCTCGTGCCGAAGGCCGCGATGCGCTCGATGTGCAGCTCGCGGGCCATCTGCACCAGAGTTGCGATAGCCTCCTCCGCCCGACCGAGCGCGGCCTCGTCCAGCGAGCCGTCGGGCAGCAGGCCGCTCTGCAGACGGACGGTGACGGAATGCCATTTCAACGGCGAAATGCCCGCGGCGGAGACTTCCGCAGCGAGCATTTTGATCGTATTGGAGCCGACGTCGATCGCCGCAAGGCGCGCGGGCTCAGTGTGTGTCTGATTCAACATATAAGATCTCATTGGGCATGACCATCTGCAGATGGATGCGGGCCATGCGCTCGATATAGTCGTCGCTCTTGGAAAATTCCAGCTTGCGCTGGTCGGAGGCGACGCGCACCTCCAGATCTTCCTTTGTCTTTTGCAGTTCCTGAAGGACCGCTTCCCTCTGGTCGATCATCTTGTTCTGATTCGCGTCCAAAAACATGAAAACGGAAAGGATGAGCACGATCAGGATCAGCCAAAAGCGCGGCTTTACGCGCCAGCTGTTGCGGGCCATGCCTCCACCTCCGTTTGCGTTGTTCTTCTTCGTTTTGGGCCAAAAACAGACCGAATTCGTTCTGTTATTGTAGCGCATTTCTCCCCCGCAGGGCAAGGAAATTATATTACGAAAATATAGATAAAATCTTACAAAATTAATATTAACGCAGTAGCCTGCGCAGGAACGCGCAGGAGCCGACGCGGCGCGCGAGCTGCGCCAGTGCGCTTGATAGAGGCCGCAGCAGCCTGCGCAGGGGCAGGCCGAGCAGCAGCACAAAACCGGATGCACCTATAAGCAGCGCGACGAGCATATAAGCGCGCATCACGCCGTTGGCGCGGAGCACGCATGTGCCGCAGAGCAGCAGCCCGGCCGCGCAGCCGGAGAGCAGATCGCCCAGCGCGCGCAGCCGACCGGGGAAAAACAGGCCGATCAGGCCGGAGAGCAGCGCCGCCGCCGCGCCCGCCGCGCAGAATTCCAGCCAGAGCTGCGCCTGCCCCTGCGCCGGATAGAGCACGCTCATTTCCAGAGCCTGCCCAGCACGCTCCTGCCCTTTTGCCGGGGCGCGGAATATTCCAGCGCGTTGATCGTCCCTTCGATGCTCACCTGTCCTTCGTCAAGGTTCAGGCGGGAGATGTGCAGCTCCTCGCCCATGATGGTCAGGTCTCCTGCGGAGGTCTCCGCCACGATGGTCTGTTCGCAGAAGCTGGGTACGTCCAGAATGCCGCAGAGCGTCAGCGCGCTCCTTGCGCGGATCGTAAGGCTGTGTTCGGCTGCCGGGGTGCGTTCTTCCTGCATATGCGTTCCCTCCTGCAATAGCGCTTCGATAATGGATCTTACGCGCAAAAGGGCGGAATATGCATAGTGATATAATGCTTATGAGCAATCCATGCGTCTTTTGGTTCGCTGTCCCGAGACGCCTCCTGTGGTATACTTTCTGTATGCACAAAAGAGGAGAGGAATATATGTCTGAAGAGCATGCAGGCCACCGGGAACGACTGCGCGCCCGCGCGGCCAGAGGAGGGATCGCCGCTTTTCATCCGCACGAGGTGCTGGAGATATTGCTGATGCAGATCATCCCGGTCAGAGACGTCAACCCCCTCGGCCACAAGCTGATCAATCGCTTCGGCAGCGTGGAGGCCGTGCTGACCGCGCCGGTGGAAGAGCTGGTGCAGGTGGAGGGCGTGGGCGAACGCTCGGCGCAGTGGCTGCGCGCGGCGGGAGAGCTGGCCCTGAGCTATGCCGAGAGCTGGACCGCGCCGCAGAGCGTCATCAAAAACGTGCAGGACGCGATCCGCTTTCTGCAAAGGGGCGCGGGCCTGTCGGTGGGAGATTTTGCGCTGATCTGTCTGGATCATTCCGGCCGCGTCCTGCATTGCGCGCGGCTTTCTCCGGAGCGCAGCGACCTGCCCCACGCCAAGGAAATGGTGCGCTGCGCGCTGTCCTTTCATGCCGCGCAGACGCTGAGCGTGCGCGTCGCCGCGGATATGCGGATCTCCCCGGAGGAAAAGGACTTTGTCCGGCGCATGGAACGCGCCTTTGCCGTCATGGAGATCGCCTATCTGGATCATATCATCGCCTCGGGCGAGAGCTTCTTCAGCGCGAGGAAGGAAGAGATGATCCGCCTGAGATTCGCCGACAGGTCGGTCGCCGCAGAGGAACAATAAACAGACCCCCGGGAGCTCCGTTCGGGCTTCCGGGGGTCGTTTTTTTTCGTGCGGAGAAGATCACGGAGCGAAGCACGAGGGCAGCTCGCCCGTGCGGTAGATCTGCTTGAGCCAGTCTCCCAGCCCGGGCACGACCCACGCGCGGCGCGCTTCGTCCATCATGCGCATGCTCTGCAGCGGCTGCGCCTGCGCGAGGTTGATGCTGTCCATGGCCTGCGCATGGCGCAGCGCGGCCTCGGCGGGGCAGGGCAGAGCGGACCAATCGCCGCTGCGGCAGGCCTCCAGCACCTGAAAGAGCTTTTCGATGTTCGTGCCGTTGGGCACGGAGCGCCCGTAGCGCACGACCTGCCCGTCCTGCATGCGCACGCACAGCTCGCCGCCCTCGTCCTCGCTGAAGACGGCCTCGCCCCGCTCGAACACATAGCGGAAGACGGGGTTGACCGTGTCCTGCGGGCCGACGGCGTGCGAGGCGCAGTAGAGCGCCCGCGCAGGGCCGATCCTGCCGGTGAAGGCCACGCTGTCAAAGGTCTCGATATCGTTGGCGCAGCCCGTCCAGACGCGCTCGGGCGTCAGCTGCGCCGCAGAGCCCGGGGCGTCCCCGGCCAGCCAGAGCATGTTCATGATGTAATGCGCCGTGGCGTTGGAGGCCACGCTGTCCCACAGGGGCCGACCGTCGGCGGAAAGGCGCTTGCCCGCCCAGCCGCCTCCGCGCGCATAATAGGCCAGATCGCGCGGCCAGAGCACCATGGCCTGCATGCTCTCGAGCCTGCCGAAGCGCCCGGCGAGGATATCCCTCTTGAAGGCCTGCATGGCCTCGTCATAGCACCACTGAAAGCCGATGGCGAGGTTCTTTTTGCTCGCGTCCCGCGCCTCGAGAATCTTCCTGCTCTCCGCTGCGGTGGCCGCCACGGGCTTTTCCAGAAGCACGTCGCAGCCCGCCGCAAAGGCCGCCGCCGCGTGCTCGGCATGCAGGAAGATGGGCGTGGAGATGACCGCGAGGTCTGCCTGCACATGGGCAAAGAGCTCCTTCGGGTCGGCAAAGAGGGGCACGCCCATTTCGCGCAGCTGCGCGAGCCGGTCGCAGCCCTCGGGCCGCGGGTCGCAGACGCCCACGAGCTCGGCTGCGTCCGCGCGCGGGTCGTCCAGCATCCCGCGTACATATTGATTGCCGAAGCCGCCGATGCCGATGAGCACCGTCTTGATCCTGTTCATTTTGCTTCCTCCTTATGGAACATGCCGCCCAGGCCGTATTCTGCGGCGCACAGGGCGGCGATATCGCCGACTTGTTCTCCGAGGCTCGCCGGCACCACCTGCACGGCGGCGAGGGAAGAGGGGAGCGCTTCTCTCTCCAGCGCGCGGCGCATGGGCGCAAGCAGCAGATCCTCGCAGCGGGCGTAGATCGAGCCGATGACGATGCGCTCCGGGTTGAGCAGATCGACCAGCACGGCGAGCCCTTCGCCCAGCTTTTCTCCGCACACGCGCCAGACCTCCTGCGCGCAGGCATCTCCCTCGCGCGCGGCCTGCGCGAGTTCCCTCGCGCTCGCGCCGGGCAGCGGATAGCCCGGGCGGCCTTTGCCCTGCTGCATGTAGGCGCTGCCGATCGTCCGGCCCAGCTGCGCAAGGCCTCCGCCGGAGCAATAGCCCTCGAACGAGCCGGGCTTGCCGTAGCCCGCCGGGCCGAAGGGGGAGAGCCGGATGTGCCCGAGCTCGCCTGCGTTGCCGTTTGCCCCGCGCCAGAGCCGTCCGCCGAGGATGATCCCCGCGCCGAGGCCCGTGCCGAAGGTCAGAAAGACGAGGCTTTCGGCCCCGCGCCCCGCGCCGCAGCGCCATTCCGCCAGCGCGCAGGCGTTCGCGTCGTTTTCCAGAAAGGCGGGCGCGTGCAGCGCTTCGCCGGCATATTGCACGACGGGCACATTGTCCCATCCGGGCAGGTTCGGCGGAGAGAGGATCACGCCCGCGGCGCTGTCGAGCGGCCCGCCGCAGCTGACGCCCACGGCCTCGGCCCGTTCGCCGCCCAGCAGCTCCTCGCTCGCGGCTGCGAGCTGCTCCAGCGTGGCCTGCCATGTGGCGCAGGTGGGGAAGGCGAGCCTGCCCTCCGCCCGCACAGAGCCCTGTTCGCCCCTGCCGAGCACCGCTGCGCATTTTGTCCCGCCGATATCCCATCCGATCAATGCCATGCCGTTCACCTCGTGTGCATTATAGCATGCTTTTCCGGGCGGGGCAATGCGGCGGCCGCACTCGTTCTTGCACGGGCGAGCTCTGTGTGATACTATGAAAACGAACAGCCGAAGAACGCGCCGCAGACGACGCTTCGGCCGACGGAGGAGATGGTTTGCATGAAGAACGCCGCGCATATTCCCGCTGCTGCTGCCCATGCCCCGGGCAGCGCCCAAACGCATGCGGGCCCGAAAGAGAATGACCGCTCCGGCTTTGTGATGATCACGGATGTGATCCCGGACGCTGTTCTGGAGATCCGCTATTATTCCACGTTCAATTTCGTGGGCGAGCGCATCCGCTCCTATGAAGCCCCGGCGGCGTTTTTGACGAAAGAGGCGGCGGCAGCGCTCAAAGAGGTCAGCGACGACCTGCTCGCGCAGGGCTATCGGATCAAGATCTACGACGCCTACCGCCCGCAGAGCGCCGTGGATCACTTCAAGGAATGGGCGGAGGACGTCGAAGACACGAGAATGCAGGCGTATTTTTATCCCGGGCTGGAGAAATCCTCTTTGTTCGAGCAGGGATATATCGCCGCAAGATCCGGCCACAGCCGCGGCTCCACCGTGGATCTGACTCTCCTGGACATGAAGACCGGGCGTGATGTGGATATGGGCGGCCCATTTGATTTTTTCGGCGAGCTTTCCCACCCCGGCTGCAGGGAGGGGCTCACGCAGGAGCAGTTCGAAAACCGCATGCTGCTGCGGGAGGCCATGCTGCGCCGCGGCTTCCGCCCGCTCGAGAGCGAGTGGTGGCATTTCACGCTGGAAAACGAGCCCTATCCGGACACATATTTTGATTTTCCGATCGCGATGCCGCGCGGCTGAACGCGGGATAAAAAACAGGCCTCTCTCTGTGACGGCACAGGGAGAGGCCTCTTTTTTCGTTATTTTGCGGCGGCGCGGTTTATTCGATGAACACGGCGCTGTACCAGTTCTGCTCTTCCGTTTGCGGGTCGAAGAGCGTCGAGATGGGCAGGCCGAGGCCGCGCACGGTCTTGAACACGTCGATGCCGACGCTGTGGAACGCGGGGCGCGCCATGCGCACATGGCGGCAGTCCTCGCAGGTCTTCGCGGCGCATTCCTTGCACAGCGCGCAGTCGGACAGAGAGAAGGCGAAGTAATAGCCGTCCACAAAGGCACGGCGCTCGATCTCATAAGAGATCTTCTGGGAGAGCGCCTTGCTGTGCGCGTGTACGATCACGCCGCCCCGATAGCGCGAGAACATGTCTTTGAGCTCCGCCATGGTGGGGTTGCCCGGGCGGGAGGGGCAGGTGTGGCTCTTGCCCCAGTCGCTGCAGCCGTACATGCATTTGAGCAGCGTGCGCGGGTCGAAGACGATCTGGTCGATGGTGAAGGCCACGCAGTCCGGCGCGCCCATCTGCAGGGCGAGGTCGATGTATTTTTGATACTGCATTTCGGTTCAACCGCCTTTCGTGTTGTGTGAGGGGAGGATAGAGAAAATCCCGCGGCTTGGCGCAGCGGGATCATAGGATGACAAAGAGAGCGGGAGCGGCCTTATCGCAGGGCGGCTTTTTTTACGCCGCTGAAGATGCGCTTGTACAGCGGCGCGGAGCGCTGGCTGTTGCGCACGGCCTGCGCGCTGGCGAAGGCTGTGCGGTATTGCGCGTTGTCCGGCCTCTGGCGCATGGCGATGCCGAAATAGAGCACGGATTTGTCATATTCGCCGAGGCGGAGCAGCACCGCGCCGAAGAGGTAGTTCCATTCCGGGCTGCGGCTTTCCACGCGCATGAGCGCCTGCCTTGCGGCGTTGTTCTGGCCGATCTCCATCAGGCGGCGCACGTCCTGCAGCTGCTGGGTCTCGGTGGCGGTGGTCACGCTCGGGCGGCCCGCCTCGCCGGAGAGGATGGCCGTGTGCGCTTCGTTGATCTGGGCCATTTTCTGTTCCGCCCACATGCGTTCCGGCCCTGCGGGGAACCGGTCGGGATGCCAGCGTTTGGCCATCTGGCGGTATGCATGGCGAATTTCTTCGTCCGTCGCGCCCTTTTTCAGCTCGAGCACGGAATAGGGATCCTGCATGCCTGCCGCCTCCTTCCGCATAGAAAAATGCCTTTTTCCAGTTAAATGCAGTATAACATGCCGCTGTAACTTTGTCATGCCCATTTCCGTCAAAAACGGGGAGTTTGTGTGAAGAAGTGGTTGCAATACGTTATTTTTCGGTGTTTTTCCGCCCGGCAGTGCGGCGTTTGCCTCGCGCGCTTGCAAAGATGGCGGATGTGGGGTACAATATTCCGAACGCAGAGCATGACGACGTCCGGCGCGCCGCCGGAGAAAGGACAGAGAGTTGAGCCAGAAAACGGAAAAAACCAGATCGCGCGGGAAAAGGACGAACCGCCGCGCCTATTCGGGCAGGAAGGTGGCGCTGTGGCTGCTGTTGTGCTTCCCCGCAGGCGTGTATTTCCTCCTGTCGGACAGGTGCGAATGGCCCAAGGCCTCCAAGGCGCTGATCCTCCTTTTGCTCGCGGCGCTGCTCACGGTCATTTTTCTGCCGGCCACGCTGCCGCCGGAGCGCTATATCGGCGGGGTGCAGCTGCTCACGGCGGAGGATCTGCTCATCGGCCCGAAGCCCACGGAGGGCTTTGAGCGCATCAACCTCTATGCCTATCACATGACCAACCAGAGTGTGCTCGCCGCGCCGGAGCCCACGCCCGAGCCCATCTATGTCTACTGCAACGACGGCGGCTCCTATTATCACACGAAGAACTGCGTCTACTGGAAGGAGAGCAGCCCGCGCGTGACGCTTTTGCAGGCGCTCAACGCCGGCTACAAGCAGTGTAAGGACTGCGACGCGCCGGAGGAATATTAAGCAGGCGATCGGCCCGTTCCCGTCTTCGGGGGCGGGCCTTTTGCATTCCCGGCGTCGCATATTGCATGCCGTACAGAATCGCTCGGGCGAGACGTTGTTTATTGGGCGGCGCGCGCCTTTTCGCCGGAGATCTTCGGCAGGCGCACGATCACCTCCACCGCGTCCTCCAGCTCCACCACGCGGCTCACGGCGGCGACGCCCGCGCTGTTGAGCTTGCGCACGGCGGCGAGCACGGCGTTGATATACAGCCGCTGGTCGCTGATCTTGATGCGCGGCTTTTTTCGGGCCTGTTCGAGCATGCGGTCGATGAGCTTTTCCAGCGCGCGCACGCTCAGTCTGCCGGATATGGCCTGGCCGAGCGCCTTTGCGCGCTCCTCGCGCGAGGGCAGGCGCAGCAGCTCGCGCGCGTGCCGTTCGCTCAGGCCGCTTTCGCGGATGCGCCCGCGCAGCTCCTCCTCCAGCTGCATCAGGCGCATCTTGTTGGAAATGGCCGACACGCTCTTGCCCAGCCTGCGCGAGAGCTCCTCCTGATTCAGGCCGTGCTCGCGCACCAGCCTGCGATAGGCCTCCGCCTCCTCGAAAAAATGCAGCTGTTCGCGCTCGAGGTTTTCCGCCAGCGCGATCAGCGCCGCCTCGAGATCAAAGGCCGGCGTTACGATGGCGTCGGCATGTGTGCGGCCGAGCCTGCGCAGCGCCCGCAGCCGCCGCTCTCCGGCGATGAGCTCGCAGCCCCCGCTGGCCGTGCGGCGCACCACCAGCGGCGAGAGCAGTCCGTAGCGCCGGATGGACTCCGCAAGCTCCGCGATGCCGTTTTCGTCAAATTCCTTTCTGGGCTGAAACGGCCCGGGCGCGACGGTGGAGAGCTCCAGCCATGTCAGGCTGCGCCCCTCCTCCGGCCTGCGTTTTTCCGTGCCCGTCCACATGGCGGCCTCGCCTCCCCCTGCGCGTTTTCTTCCGTGGGGGTAATATATTCCGCCGCATGCGCGCTCTTGCCTGCCCGACATTCATATCGTCTTTCGCCCGCGCGATGCCCCTACAAAGAAAATACCGGACAGGAACACATGTTCCTGTCCGGTGGACGGGGAAGCAAGCTCCCCCGCCACTGCCGCCCTCTCCGGATTTTGCTCGGATCCTGCGGATCTCCGGGCGCAAAATCTGCAAGGAAGCGTTTTTTTCTCCGGAAAATGGGATTTTCCTGCGAAAAAATCAGCTGCGGGCGGTTCTGTGTAGGTTTTTTGACGAGCGCACCGAGTAAGAGCATGCGCCTCTGTCCGAGACTTGCGGCGCAGTATACAAAAACGGAGGCTTCAGCGCGTGAGGAGATACGCCCTTGCGTCCAGCCCGGCGTGGCTCTGCGCGAGCACTTCGTAGCCGGTAAAGCCGGTCAGCTCCAAAATGGCGTGCATGGCGTCCGTCTGCGGGTAGCTGTCGTGGATGTAGAGCAGCAGCTCGTCCTCCGCCGAGAGCGTTTCGTCCTCCTGCAAAAGGCGCAGCTCGTCTCTGTTCACGATCAGAACGCTTTCATAGTGCGCAAAATGCGGCATCTCTCGGAAGAAGGCCGCGCCGCTGCCGGTGAGATAGATGCATTTTTTGCCCGCGTGCTGCTGCACAAAGGCGGTCGCCTCGGCCGTGCCGGGGTAGAGATACATCGGGCTCTGCGTACACAGGCCGCTCAGGGCCACGCAGCCGCACAGCGCGGCGCACACGAGCCCTTTCCACGGGGTGCATTTCGCCGCCTGCCGCAGGCACCACGCCGCGCCGAGGGCAAACAAAGGCACGGCGCAGGCCATGTAGCGCAGATCTTCATAGGGGGAGATGACGAACACGACCGCCAGATACAGCGCGGCGGGCGCAAGGGAGATCACGAGCGGCGTGAGCGGCCCGCGCTCTTTTTTGCGCAGCAGATACAGCCCTGCGCCCACCGCGGCCAGCAGCAGCGGCACGAGAGCGGGCGTGCCGAAGAGATGGTCGGTGAAGATGTTCAGGGAGGAGCCCATGCGCGAGAGCGCGCCGCCGGAGAGGCTCTCGACGGCCTGCGCGCTGCGGTTGGAGAGCAGCAGATGCGCCGCGGAGAACGGCCATACGACCAGACTCAGCGCCGCGCCCAGCGCCATGCGCCCGACATAGCCCCAGAAGCGCCGCCCGGCCTTGGCGCGCAGCATGCACAGAAGGCAGACCAGCGCGCACATCACCGCCCAGATGGCGAAATAATAATGCGTGAGGAAGCCCAGCGCGCAGCTGCAGGCGAGCGCCCAAGCGGTTTTTTTGTCGAGCTGCCAGCCGTTTTGCCACAGGCGCAGGTGCGCGTCCAGACTCAGCAGCACGAAAAAGCACAGCGCCATGTACATGCGCATATACACCGCCAGACTCAGCCCGGCCGGAGAGAGCGCGAAAAACAGCGCCGCGCCCGCGCCCAGCGAAAAGGAGCCGAAGCGCTTTTCGCCGATGCGCATCAGCATCAGGCAGACGAGGCACAAAAACAGCGCGTTGACGAAAAAGGCGGGCCGGAGGCTGATCTCCTCGCCGCTGAGGCCGTCATAGACGGCGTAGGCCGCGCGTACAAAGAGATAATACAGCGGGGGATGGGTGTCGAGCAGCTGGTTGAGGTAGACGTCCTTGAGGGAAAAGCCGTCCGCGAGCAGGTATTCCGAAAAATCTTCGCCGCTTTTCCAGACGGGCGAGCCGGCCTCGCGGTAGGCGACGTATTGATCGCGGATGGAAAAGCCGCTCAGGCCGCTGCGCGCGATGTCGGAGAGGATCGCGCCGATGTTGCCGGCCATCTCGCCGAAGGAATCGCCGAGGATCGTATCGCGGATGAATGCGCCGCGCCCGAAGCGCGCGTCGTCATAGGCGGTGATATAGCCGCCGATGGAGCCGTTGGCCAGCCCGAGCGTGGCGATCTCGTCGATATGCCAGCCTTCCTTGCGGTGCATCGCGCCCGTCGCCGCGCACAGCGCGACCACTAACACCAGCACACGGGCGAGCAGCCGCAGACGCCGCCTGTTCATGGCGGGCCTCACAGCGCGAAATGGATGAAGCGGAGCACGTCCATCCAGTCCGCTGCGCGGTAGGTGACCGTCTTTTCGTCTATCTGCTCCGCGCCGGGATAGAAGGAGGCGGAATAGGCCTCGTGGTGCTTGATATAGCTGACCTCCATGCGGAACTGCTCCGGCAGGGGCAGGAGGCAGGCGCGCAGGTCGCCCTGCAGCGCTTCCTTGGCCGCGGCGCGGATGGTCTCCACGGCCGTGCGGGGATGCAGGCTCATGGAGCCGCTGCCCGTGCCCTCGCTCACGGCCACGGTGCGCAGGGCGGGGTTTTTCTGCGCCATGCGTTCGCAGACGCCCCTGTCGCCCGTGAGCAGCACCACCGGCACGCCCAGATAGCTCGCCGTGAGGCTGTTGATCAGCGCTTCCGAACAGAGCTCGCCGTTGAGCGTGACCTTCGCCGCGCGGGTGTCCATGGTGTGGGAGAGGGGGTTGGTGTTGGTGCCGGCGGCGTTGTGGTTGCCGGTGAGAACGGCCGCGTCGAAGCTCTCGTCCAGCCCGAACATCATGCAGAAGGGGTGCTTTGCCCAGCCGCGGAAGATGCGCACGCCCTCGGGCAGCTCGTCCGTGAGCAGATTGCGCGCGCTGTCGTGCGCGTCCTTGATCACGATCTGCGCGTCCGGGTCGATCGCAAAGGCCGCCTCGCACACGGCGGCGACCTCGCGCGTCATCTGGCGGCGGTACACGTCGTAGCCTTCGCGCCCGTAGATCGTCTCGTCCCAATGGGTGATGCCCGCAGTGCCTTCGATATCGGCGCTGATAAACAATTTCATGGCCATGGCCTCCTTGCCTGAAGATGCTTTGCGGGGCGGCGCGCAAAAGAGCCGCCCGCCTGTCCTCCTATTGTAGCACATGGGCCGCGTTTGGGAAACAGACAAATCTCGCGCTGTTTCGCCGTAAAATTGCGGTCAGGTGTTTACAATTTGTTCATACCTGTGTGAAACAGTGTTGGTATACTGATGCTGTGAAAAGCTCCATTACGACACAGGAGGACAGAATGATGAAAAAAGCAATGCGCGCCATTTTGGCGCTGATGATGTGCATGGCGCTGCTGGGCTGCGCCGCTCTGGCGGAGATCGCAGACCCGAGCCCGGCCATCTACGTGGCCCAGAAGACGTCGAAGAGCGTCGTGGGCATCACCGCCAGCAGGGAAACGTGGTCCGCTCAGGCGGGCACGGTCGTCACTCCGGTCAGCACCGGCTCCGGCGTGGTCGTGCGCGAGGGCGACTATATCCTCACCAACTATCACGTCGTGGAAGACTGCAACCTCTTCAGCGTGCTGCTGCCCAGCGGCGAGGAGATCGACGCGACGCTCGTCGGCTCGGACAGCTCTCTGGACATCGCCGTGCTGCACACCGAGAGCGAGGAGCTCGTTCCCTGTGAGATCGGCACGGTCGCAGACATGCTCGTCGGTTCCACCGTCGTGGCCATCGGCAACCCCGGCGGCTCCACTCTGGCCAACACCGTCACGCAGGGCATCGTCTCCTGTCTGGAGCGCAGCGTGGACGGCGGCGCACAGCGCTCTGTGAACTACATCCAGCACGACGCGCCCATTTCCTCCGGCAATTCCGGCGGCGGCCTGTTCGATTATCGCGGCAGGCTGGTGGGCATCAACACGCTCAAGTACGCCTCCTCCGCCCTGTCCAAGGCTTCCTATGAAGGCCTGGGCTTCGCGCTGCCGGTGGATACCGTGATCCCGCTGGTGGATCAGATCATCGAGCACGGCAAGGTCATCCGCCCGCAGATGGGCGTTTACACTCTGGACTGGGAAGGCCCGGACCATGCCCTTGACACCTACCCGCCCGCCTCCGTGCTGATCGCGGATCTGGTGGAGGAAGGCCCCGCCGAGCGCGCCGGCATGAAGCTCTACGACTTCATCACCTCCGTGGACGGCATCTCCGTCGCCAATTACCGCGAGATGACGCAGTATCTCGACCAGTGCGAGGCCGGTCAGACCGTCAAGGTGACGGTGCTGCGCTATGAGAATATCGAAGAGTTCCTCTCTTATTACTACGGCGGCAGCACCGGCGCGCCCACCTCGCTCTTCGGCTTCTACAGCGCGCCCACGCTCTACGGCTACGACACGGTCGAGCTGGAGATCACGCTGGAGATCCTCGACTAAGACAGACGACAACAGAAAGACCGATCCGTGCGCTTGCACGGGTCGGTCTTTTGCTTGCTGCGCGGGGGTCAACGGTCGATCCACTCGCTTCTGGAGATCGCAAATACTTTTGTGATCCCGTTGATCTCGTCGGCAAACTCGTCCACCTGTTTACAGCCGTAGGACATCGCCGTCTGAGCGGACGGCTCATTGGTGTACTTCATATACGAATAGATCATGTTGAACGGGGTATTGCGAAAAGTCCAGTCCCGGACTGCGATCGCCGCTTCCTTCGCATATCCTTTTCTTTGCTGATCGGCCCGGATATGATAGCCGATCTCGGGCTTGATTTGTCCGTTGATAAGCTGCATGGTCAAGCCGCAATCGCCTATCGTTTCGCCCGTTTCTTTCAAGCAGACAGCCCACAAGCCAAAGCCAAAGACCCGATATCGTTCGATGTTCCGCTGTATCCAGCTTCTTACGTTGCTTTCATCGAATGCATAAGGGTAGTGCTGCATTGTGTTTCGGTCAGAAAGCACTTTATAAAGCGCATCGAGATCATTTTCCGTCATTTCTCTTAAAAACAATCGCTCTGTTTCAATGATCATTGCATTTCTCCTGCTGTATTTGGCTTGGCTCATTTTCATATTATCACAGAAAAGCGGCCTGCTGTGCGGCAGAGGGGGGATTTTACTGATTGAAATAATCTGATAATTCTACGATCAATTTTTCCTTTGGTATTATCTTTTCCTCTTCCTGATGGCTGACCACAAAATACTTAGTGTCGATTTTTTTG
>JAUMYC010000152.1 GCA_030528845.1 Eubacteriales bacterium | reverse complement strand
CCCGTGCGCATTTCCTCCGGGAGGGAGGCGACGTATTCCTTCAGGAGCTTCTCTTCGTCCGCAATACGCCGCTTCTCCCCGCACACGGGGCAGGGTTCGTTTTTTCCGTTCATTCCGCGCCCGCCACGCTCACGTTCTTGAGCTTCACGGCCATCGGGCCGTCATAGCGGCTGTTGACATATCTCTCCGTCGAGAAGACCATGTCCCCCTGCATTTCCAGCAGACTTCCGCTGACGGAGCCGCCGGTCACGGTATGTACGCCGTTTTCGTCATACACATAGGCAAGGCGGATCTCGCCGCCGAAATAGCCGGAGAGCGGGTTCATCTGGAAATCGGAGAATTCCACCGGGTGGATGCAGGGCGCCTTGAGCAGCTCCGCCATGGGGAGCGTGCCGTTATCCACCTGCACGGAGGCGTAGGTGCCCGCGGGCTCGATGCCCAGATAGCGGCAGAAGCGGTTTTCGCCGTGCAGGTTCCTGAGCACGCCGTCCTCGGTGAGCGCGACGCCGGGCATGGCCACGCCCTCCTCGCTGTAGGGAACGGGGCTGGTCAGGCGGATATTCAGCTTTTCGCCGGAGATCTCCTCCCCCTGCACGCTGCTGCCCACGGCATAGCGCGAATAGCGGGAGAACACCATGCTGGCGTTGGCCTTCATGGCATAAGAGGAGAGCAGCCGGGCGACCTGCTGGCCGGAGAGCACGCAGTCGTAGCTGCCGGCCTTCGGGTTTTCCTTTGCGCCCGCGCGGTCCTGCACCGTTTTGAGCGCCTGCTCCGCTTCCTTCCGGAGCGCCTCGCAGTCCGGCTCGGTATACGAAAAATCGGTGTAGATCTCCACATCCTGCGGCTCGGTGCACTGCGTCACGAATTCGCCCTTGTAGGCGCGCCTTGCATACGAAACGTCCAGCCCGTTGCTGGCCACGACGCGCAGCTCGCTCTTTTCGGCGAAGATCTCGGCGGAATTGATGAACGCGGAGCCGAGGTTATCGGCGGAAAACAGCGCGTCCGCCATGCGCTTTGCGCTCTCAAACAGGCTTTCGCTCTCCTGCTGCGCGTCGATCCGCTCCACGACCGGGTCGGGCAGCTCGTAGAAGGCGTTTTTCACATGGCCGGCGGCGGCGTAGGCCTCGGCGAGCGCCTTGTCCAGCGCATCGTCCTCCATACCGGGGTACACGTTCACCAGCGCGCTGCCGCGCATGTTCTTTCCGTCAGCTTCAAAATCGCGGTATACCGTGACCTGCGCCTCGGTATAATCGGCCGCGCGGCGCATATCCGCGCCCCGGCGGATGAAAAACAGCTCCGCCGTCTCGGTATGGTTCCGGTTGATCCTCCAGTGTTCGATCTGCAGGCGGCCCAGCGCCCCTTTGATTTTATCGATCATCTCTATGCACCTCCATCAGCCCAGGCGGATCTTCGCCTTGATATACGGGCCGCCGTCGGATACGTTGACCCATTCCTTATGTCCCTTGCCGCAGAAGCCGGAGCCGGAGAGCTCGGGCGTTTCGCTCATCATGGAGATGGAGCCGAGCAGGTCCGGCACATAGCCGGTGAGCACGATGGGCGAGAACACGCGGCCGGTGAGCTTGCCGTCCTTGATCTCGCGGCCGAAGCTGACCATGCACTGGATGCCCCAGTTCTTCGGGTCTTCCATGCCGCTGGAGGGGCTTTCGAGCAGCAGGCCGTCCTTCACGGAGGCGATCATGTCCTCGAGCTTGTCCGTGCCGCCCTCGAAGAAGGTGTTGGTCATGCGGGTGTAGGCCTTGCGCTTGTAGCTCTCGCGCCTGCCGTTGCCGGTGGGCCTGAAGCCGAGCCTGCCCGCGCTCACGCTGTCGCAGATGCCGCTCACGAGCACGCCCTTGTCGATGACGACGGTGTCCTGCGCGAGGGTGCCCTCGTCATCGAAGAAGAAGGACGCCGTCTGCACCGCGCTCTTTGCGCCGTCGCGCATGGTGACCAGCGGGCTGGCCACGTATTTGCCGATGTATTCCTCCGCCAGAGCGCGCTTTTTCACAAACATGTCCATTTCCACGCCGTGGCCGAAGGCCTCGTGCACGATCATGCCCGTCACTTCCGGCGTGCAGATGCACTCATACTCGCCGGGGATCAGCTTTTCGCTGCCGAGCAGGTCGTTCACCGTCTTGACAAGGCCGGGCACGACCTCCTTTATCTGCGAGAGCAGCTCTGCGCCGCACAGGCCGGAGAAGGACTTGCCCTCGCGCTTCACTTCCTCACCCTTGGCCGCCAGCGCGCCCACGTTTGCCGTCATCCAGAGCGTGTTCTGCTCCAGATCGCGGTTCTTGGACAGGAAGATGCGGTGCGCTTTCTGATAGTTGCAGCCCACGGAGCAGTCCAGCAGCTTCTCGTCCAGGCTCATCCCGCAGCTGTGCACATCGCTCAGCAGCGCGAGGATCTTCTCGCCGCCCATCTCGTCCGGGTCGATCTCAAATTCCGTGCTCTCGCAGAGGGTCAGCGGCTCGTCTTCGGGCTGCCTGTCGTTCGTCTTGGGCGGCTGCACGGCAGAGGCGATCTTCTTAGCAAATTTCGCCGCGGAGCCTTCCGGCAGCGCGTTGAAGGAATACTCGGCAAAGCCGCCGTCCCAGACGCGCACGGTGAAGCCGTGCGTGGTGAACATTTCGGATTCGCTCGCGCTCATGCCGCTGCGGCTGACGCGGAAGGTCTTGCCCACGCAGTCTTGCCCCAGCACGCTCGCATAGGGGTACATTTTGTTCAGTTCGGCCACAAGCTCTTTCAAAAACGGCTTTGCGGCGCGCAGATATTCGCTCGGTGCGACTTTCATTTTTCAAATCCCCTCCTCAGATCATTCCGGAGTTTGCACACATTATAACACTTTTGCGCTGCAATAGAAATATCCCCCGGCCCGAAAGCCGGAGGATATTCATCCTCCTGTCCATAGAACGAACGGCAAAGCGGGACCGTTGCGCTCCGACAGCATGTTTTTTTGTATCGACGGAAGAGGCTCAGGCGCCGTAATACTCCGCGACGGCCGCGAAGAACGCGTCGATATTTTCCCATTTGCTCGCCGGCGGGATATCGCAGCCGGAAGAAATGAGGAAGTTGGGATAGTCCCCGCAGCACTCGTTCATGATGCGCAAAGTCTCCGCGCGCATGCTCTCGGGCGTGCCGCCAAGGAACTGCGCCGAGGGGCTGACATTGCCCATCACAAGGATGTCGCGCGGGATCTTGGGCAGGATGTCGATCATATTGATCGCGTCGCCGAAATGATAGGCGTCGCAGCCCGTGCGCAGGATGGAATCGATCATCTGCACGGTGTTGTTGCCGCAGTTGTGATAGATGACGAGGAAATCTTCCACCTTGCAGGCCTCGGCGATGCGGCGCACATACGGCTCGGAAAACTCCGCCGCCAGCTTCGGGCTGAGCATGCCCGTGAGCGGCTCGGCCATGACCACGCCGTCCGCGCCCGCTTCTTTATAGGCGCGGATGTAATTGATCAAAAATTCGGTGGTCTTTTCCATCGTCTCTTCGACCATCTCCGGCTCGTCGTAGCAGTTGACCATGATCTCGCTCACGTCCATCAGCCTGCCCGCAAGGGAGAACGGGCCGATGACTCCCGCAAAGACGGGCCTGTCGGTGATCTGCTGCTTGGCCATGCGGATGGCCTCGATATAGCGGCCCGTGCGCCCCGCGCCCACCGGCGGCACCGCCAGCTCCTGCGCGTCTTCTTCCGTATCGAGGATATGCCCGACCACGGTGGGCACCTCAAAATCGGTCACGCGGATCGTGCAGCCGAAGGCCTCGGCCTCCACGGAAAGGTCCATCATGCTCACACTCGCACAGGAGGGCACGCGCTCGGCCACCAGCTTCATGCCCTTCGCCTGCACCTCGCTCGATCCGATCAGCTCTTCCACATTGATCCCCATCAGGCCCACGCACGGGAACGAGAGCACGGGCATCGCCTTTTTTACCGGGGCGGCTTTCATTTCCTCCAACCAGTTATGCATGTTCATGGCTTTCCCTCCTGCATTTTTCCGTAGATCAGGTACAGCAAAGCTCCGCCCCCTGCGGAACGGAGCCTGCAAAGCGTTTTTTATGCAATTTCAGCAGCGCCGCTTCTCAGCCGGCCAGCTCCTCGAGCAGCCTGACCGCGAGGTCGGCCGCAGAGGCAGCGTCGGGAGAATAGCCGTCCGCGCCCACTTCGTCGGCAAAGCTCTGGGTCACGGGAGCGCCGCCGATCATGACCTTGACCTTATCGCGCAGGCCGGCCGCCGCAAACGCCTCGATCGTCGCGCCGATGTTGGGCATGGTGGTGGTCAGCAGGGCGGAAATGCCGATGAGCTGCGCGCCCTTGTTCTGCACGGCGTCGATGTACATTTCGGGGGTGACGTCCACGCCCAGATCGACCACGGTGAAGCCGCGGCCTTCGAGCATCATGCCCACGAGGTTCTTGCCGATGTCGTGCAGGTCGCCCTTGACGGTGCCGATGGCGACGACGCCGCGGCTCTGCACGTTCTCCGCCGCCAGCAGCGGCTTGAGGATCTCCGTGCCGGCCTTCATGGCGCGGGCGGCCACGAGCACTTCCGGAACGTACACTTCGTTATTCTTGAACATCTCGCCCAGCTCGTTCATGCCCACGATCAGGCCTTCGTTGAGCAGGACCTCGGCGCTCTGGCCCTCGGCCACGGCTTCGTTCACCAGCTGCTTGACGATCTTTGCGCGGCCGGCCTTTACGGCGTCGGCGATTTCACGGGGAGTTGCCATATTCAGTATCCTCCTTGGCGGATTTTTCTCTCTTGCGTCTGTCTGCGCGGGAGGCCTACGCCTCCCACGATGCTATTATACCTCCGCGCCGGTTTTTTCGCATGAAATTGCATGCCATTTTCGTGTACTTTTTTACGATTTCCCTTTCCGCCGCCGCGCCGCCTTTCCGCACGTTTTCTCCCTTCGCGCGCAGATCATTCAATTTTTAACTTGACACCGGCCGTGCGCGGCGCTATACTGCATCACATCCCGCGGAGGTAATGCCCGTTTTCACGAACATTCCCCGCGAAGATCTTCCTCAGAGAAAGGAGCGCGCGCCATGACGCATATGTCTTCCAAAGCAAATTGGCTGCAGCAGTTTCAGACGTATAAGAGCACAGCGCGCGTCCCGGCGGAGGAATGAGCCGGACTAAGGCGGATGTGCTCTTTGGCGCATCCGTTTTTTTTGATCGCCTATGCATGCGGGCGGTGCGGATGCGCCGCCCGCATTCTCTTTGCGGCAAAACGGAACAAACAGCCCTTCGGACAAAGGCGCGCCCTGCAAAAAGAGAGCAAAGTGCTGTACTTTCTTTACCTTATTGTGGTATACTGTGTAAGATTCCGAAACCCATACGCGGAAGGAGCGTTTTCCATATGGAAGAGAGAAAGCCCGCAAATTTTATCGAAGACTTTATCGAAGAAGATCTGGCCAGCGGCCGCTGCATCAACGTCAAGACCCGCTTCCCGCCCGAGCCCAACGGCTATCTGCACATCGGACACGCCAAGGCTCTGTGCATCGACTTCTCCATCGCCCGCAAATACGGCGGCAAATGCAACCTGCGCTTTGACGACACCAACCCCGCCAAGGAGGACACCGAGTTCGTCCACGGCATCATGAACGATATCAAATGGCTGGGCTACGAATGGGCCGAGCTGCATTACGCGTCCGATTTCTTCCCCCGCCTCTATGAGATCGCCTGCGACCTCATCCGCAAGGGCGTGGCCTATGTGGACGACCAGACCCCGGAGGAGATGCGCGTCAACCGCGGCACGCTGACCGCCCCCGGCAAGCCCTCCCCCTATCGCGACCGCAGCGTCGAGGAAAACCTCGATCTGTTCCGCCGCATGAAGGAGGGCGAATTCCCGGACGGAAGCCGTGTGCTGCGCGCCAAGATCGACATGGCCTCCCCCAACGTGCTCATGCGCGACCCGACCATCTACCGCATCAAGCGCGCGCATCATCACCGCACGGGCGACGACTGGTGCATCTACCCCATGTACGATTTCCAGCATCCCATTCAGGA
>JAUMYC010000458.1 GCA_030528845.1 Eubacteriales bacterium | reverse complement strand
CACGCCGATGAAGTGAAGGGCAAGCTGGGCGAAAAGCTGCGTGCCGGCAAAGAGGTCGCGCTTTTGAGCCGTGATCTGGGCACCATCCGCCGCAATGCGCCGCTGGAAGTGGACTTCTCCGCCTGCCGCTGGGACGGCATGGCAGACGGCACTTCGCTGCTGGAATACTACGAACTGAAATCCCTTGTTCGCACCATGAACGCGCTGTTGGGCAATGGTGAAATGCCCAAAGCCGCTCCTGCGCCCCGCGCTACCGGCGCCGCCAAGCGCGCGGCAGGCAAGTCCGCGCCTGCCAAAACGGACGCCGCCGCCCCCATGGCGGGGGAGGATGAAAGCCTTCTGCCCAAGGCCGCGCCCGTTGCGGAGGAGATCACCCTTGCCGATGAAGCCGCCCTTTTGAAAGCCGCGCAGGCGCTGGCGGCTGAAAAGCCTGAATGGGCAGCCATTCATCAGACCGAAGAAGAGATCACTTTGCTCACCCCGGCCATGCAGCTGTGGCGCATGCCCATCCTGCGCGACCTGATGGGCCTTGGCCTGTACGAAGACCAGATTTTTGCCGCGCTCACGCCTGTGCTGGAAAGCATTCCCGTCATCATCCACGGTGCAAAGGCATTCCTGCATCAGCTGAACCGCTACCGTCTGCCCCTGCCCCAAGTGCAGCGCGACACCATGATCGCTGCCTATCTTCTGCATACCGCGCTCAAGGGTTACGATCTGGCGCAGGTGATGACCGCCGAATCCGGCGACGCGCCTGCCGCGCCCACCGCGTGGGACGTCTATTCCCTCAGCCTGCGTCAAACCGCCCGCATTGCCGCGCGCGGCATGGAAGCGCTGCTCAACGAAATGGAACAGCCCCTCACCCGTGTGCTCTTTGAAATGGAACGCGAAGGCTTTCTGGTGGATGGCGAGGTGCTGTCCGATCTGGGCGAGTGGTTCACCCGCGAGGTCAGTGAATGCCGTGAAGCGGTCTACGAACTGACCGGCGTGCGTGATTTCAACCTCAACAGCCCGCGCCAGCTGGGCGATGTGCTGTTTGGCCGTCTTGGCCTGCCCGCGCCGGCCAAGAAGGGCGCCACCGGCTATTCCACCTCCGCCGAGGTGCTGGAAGGCCTGCTGCCCTATCACCCCGCGATTGAGCCGCTCCTGCGCTACCGCAAGATGGCCAAGCTGCAGTCCACCTACATCGACGGTCTGCAGAAGCTGCGCGAGCGCGACGGCCGCGTGCGCACCACTTTTGATCAGACGGCCACCGTGACCGGCCGTATTTCCAGCATGGAGCCCAACCTGCAGAACATTCCCATCCGCACCGAGGAAGGGCGCGAAATTCGCCGCGCCTTTGTGGCCGGCGAGGGCAACATCCTGCTGGACGCCGACTACAGCCAGATCGAGCTGCGCGTGCTGGCGCACATGAGCGGCGATGAAGCCATGTGCGACGCTTTCAACCGCAATCAGGACATCCACACCCGCACAGCCGCTGAGATCCACGGCGTGGCCATGGAGG
>JAUMYC010000457.1 GCA_030528845.1 Eubacteriales bacterium | reverse complement strand
TTTTCTTTCCGGCATGCGCCGCTCACAGCCGTTGAAACGGTCCGCGCCCGATGCGCCGCAGCCAGAGCACGCACAGCGCCGCGCACATAAGCGCCAGCGCCGCGCAGCAGAGCACAGCCGGCACAAACACCCAGCCGCCGCCCGCGCACACAAGCAGCGCAGTCAGCGCCGCAGACAGCAGATCAAACGCCCACGCGGGCGCTTTTTTTCTTCCCCGCTTCAGGATCGTCTCCCGCAGCGTCAGGGCGCGCAGCGCGCCGCCGCCAAGGCGGACGCAGACGATCACCGGCAGCAGCGTGAGCGCCGAAGCGCCAAGCATCACGACCGAGGTTTCCAGATTTTCCGGCAGATACGGCAGAAGCCCGACGCCTTCCCCGGCGGCAAGCAGCAAAAGCGCGCCGAGCACGGCGCCGCCGTAGGCGATCCGCTGCATGGACTTTTCGCTGCGCACGCCAGGCGCAATCCGGCAGGCCGGATACCACGCCGAAAGCGCGGCAAACTGCGCCGCAAAAAACAGCGGATATCCCGCCTGAGGCATACGCATCACCCAGTCTGCCTCCAGATACATCTGCATGAGCGCCGCCGCAGCCGGCACAAACGCCGCAGCGGCCAGCGCGTACACGGCCTTCTTCGCGCCGGGAAAGAGCTCCTCCCCGGCGATCTGCGCCATGTCCGCGCCCTCATGGCGCACGGACACAAACAGCGACGCAAAGCCGAGCGCGCCCAGGAGCGCCACGCACAGCACGAGCGCAGCAGCGGAAAGCGCCGCGTCCAGCCCGATAAATCCGCTGACATGCAGCCAAAGCAGCTCCGCCGCGCACAGCGCCGCATAGACAAACCCCGCTGCGCCGCCGCGCCGCCCACGCAGCAGCGCAGGCGTCTGACGCGAGGGATCCACGCCCCATTTGCGCGAAAGCGTTCCGCCATGGAGCGCATACGCGGCCAGCAGCGCGCCCGCGCACAGCAGCGTCATCTCCAGCTCGTTCATCCCGTTTCCCCCTTCCGCCGTTTCCGCCTCATTATATCATAAAATCCGGCACAGAAAAAGCGTGCCCGCTCCCGCTTCCGAACAACGCTGCAAAATGCAGATGTTCGGCGCCCGCCGTACGATTTTTTGCGCGATTTGCTATAAAGCAAGAAAAAGAGCGGCCCGAAGGCCGCTCTGATTTGCATCAGTCGTCGAGCTTGGTGAACTCGTAGGTCTGACCGTAGGTTTCCACGTAGACCTCGCGCATGGTCTGCTCGGTCTTCGGCTTGTCGTTGCTGCCGGTGGGCACGGAGGCGATCAGGTCGACCGTATCCAGTCCGCCGAGCGTCATGCCGAAGGCGGCGTAGTCGCCGTCGAGGTAATCGCTGTCGGCGTGCATGATGAAGAACTGGCTGCCGGCGGAGTCCATCGCGGAAGAACGCGCCATGGACAGAACGCCGCGGGTATGGGACAGCGCGTTCTCTACGCCGTTGTTCTTGAACTCACCGCGGATGGCATAGCCCGGGCCGCCGGTGC
>JAUMYC010000456.1 GCA_030528845.1 Eubacteriales bacterium | reverse complement strand
GGCGTAGAGGTGGACGTGGCCAAGCTGCGCAGCGAGCTCTCCCGCTATGCTTCCGGCAAGATCGATCAGCGCGTGCTCAACGTCTGGCTCAACGAGTCTGCGGCGATGCACGACTATGTGGAGCCGATCATGAAGGCTGCCGGTGCGACCTGTGCCTTCACGGCGGACGGCGAGAAGGAAGATCCGCACAGTACGCAGTACTATTATCCGCCGGAGGAGCATTTCTGGGGCTTTGTCAACCGCACGGAGCTCTTCAAGAAGCGCATCGAGGAAAAGGGCTATTACATCGACTTCAACCACAGCCTTGTCTGCCTGACCAAGGACGGCGGCAGGGTCACCGGCGCGATCGCGCAGAATACGATCACCGGCGACTACGTGCGCATCGAGGCGGCATGGGGCACGCTGATGGCGACCGGCGGCTACGAGGGCAATCCGGAGATGATCGAGGAGCTCTGCCCGATCGTGCCCAAGTGCGTGACCGCCAGCTCCTACTATGCCAGCAACAAGGGCATGGGCATCAAGGCGGCGCTGTGGGCGGGCGCCGGGATGGATCTGGAGCCGGCTCCGATGATCTTTGACCGCGGCATCGTCGCGCCCGGCGTGGATGCGGGCTATGTGACCGACAAAAACGGCGTGAAGGCCTTCCCGGGCACGGTGTCCCAGTATAATCCGGGCACGCAGCCGTTCCTGAAGGTGGACCGCGACGGCGTGCGCTTCTGCAACGAGAGCCAGCCGTACAACGACGTGACCCATGCCGCTGCGCGCCGCAAGGGCGGCGTCTTCTGCCAGGTCTTTGACAGTAAGATTGAGGAGGACGTGCAGCGCTTTTACACCATCGGCTGCTCCGCGATGACCCGCGCTCAGGGCGATATGCTCTTTGAGGGCACCGTGCAGCCGCAGATCGACGCCGGTCTGATCAAGCAGGCGGATACGCTGGAGGAACTGGCGGATCTGCTCGGCTTTGCGGGCAAGGCGAAGGAGAACTTCCTGGCCACCTGCGCGCGCTACAATGAGCTCTATGATATGCAGAATGACCCGGACTTCGGCAAGCCTGCCTATCGTCTCTCCGAGCTGCGCAATCCGCCGTACTACGGCCTGTGGCTGGGCGGCTCTCTGCTGTGCACCATGGATTCCCTGTGGATCAACGAGGATATGCAGGTGCTCACGCCCGAGTGCGAGGTGATCGAGGGCCTGTATGCCACCGGCAACTGCGCTGGCACCACGTTTGCGGATAACTATCCGGAATATGCGGTGGGCATGTGTCTGGGCCGCAACCTGACCTTTGCCAAGCACGTCGTGGAGAAGCTGATTGCAGACGGCATTCCGACCGGCAAGGGCCCGTCGATGAGCGCGCCGGCAGCGGCGAATGCGCCGACGACGGCTGCGGGCTGCAAGGACGGTGTGTACAGCGCGAAGGCAGCCGGATATGCCGGCCCGATTCCGGTGACGGTGGAGATCAAGGGTGAAAAGATCCTCGACAGGGCGGTGGAGGTCATCGACAGTGAA
>JAUMYC010000455.1 GCA_030528845.1 Eubacteriales bacterium | reverse complement strand
TGCCAGCACAGCACGCTGACCATGCCCTCCCCGTCTTCCAAGTCATCATCCCAAAAGACCTGCGCCACGCCCGTGCCCGTGACGACCGCATCCTCCATGATCCTCTGGTATTTGCCCGGCCAGCCCGCATGATAGAGCACATAGCTGACCACGTCCGTCATCTCCTGCGCGCTCTGCATCGTCTCTTCCCGCTCGGGAATCATCCTCGCCTCGGGCAGGTTGTCAATCTGGTCGGCGACAACGTTGTCGATACTGCTCAGCAGCGTCGTCAGCGCGGGGCTGGTGCCGCTGCGGTTTTCCTGCCTGAGCTGGCGCATCCTGCGCGCCTGCCGCATCTCCTCGTGCTCCTCGCGCAGCCGCTCGTAATACAGCGCAAACAGCGCCTGCGCCCTATCGCGAATCTGCGCATCCCGCGCGCCAAGCGGCTGATCAAACGCCGCGCGCCGCCTGTCCTCATGGTGTCTTTGCATGGTTCCTCCTCTTCTTTGCGCGTTTTTTGTCCTTGCCTTCATCCCGCCAGCGGGTTAAAGCCGCGCCGGGGCTTCTCGATGAGCGCCCGCGGCGCCAGCGGCCGGCTCATGAGAAAATACCGCGTCTCGTCGTAGATGTGATCCTCTCCCGCGGTGTCGATGTCCTCCGGCCGCCTGCTGTCGTAGACGAGGGAGGGGATCGTCCTGATAAAGTCGCGGCAGGCGGTAAAGACGTAGAGCATCGGCCGCCCGCTCTCGTCAAACTTGAGCCGCTCGTGCAGCTGCATCTTGCCGGGCAGGCGCGTGTTGTCGCCCTTGTTAAAAATCACCCCGGAAAACGCCCGGCGGATCTGCTCCTCCACGCTCATGCCCCGGCTCCTGTCCCAGATTGCCGGATCGGCGATGCCCGACACGCGGATGCCGTCGCGCAGCTCGTCCTCAAGCAGCTTGTGCAGCCCGTCAGCGATCTCGCCCGGGGCGAGCATCACGCCCGTGTTCGCCTCGCCCGGCACGCAGCCGTAGTACTCCTTGTAGCGGTAGGCGCGCCCCTCCTCGTCAACCGCCCACACGCCAAATGAAAAAGGCCGCGTGTACCCGTGATCAAAGCTCACATAGCGCGGCCAGTGGTAGGGAATGACAAACGGCCTGATCACATGCGTCATCAGGCCGTCGTCGTAGTGCTGCGGGTCGTCGGTGAATTCGGGGAACGCCTGCCCGTCAAAGGCGTCCCACCTGCCGTAGAGCAGCGCATCGCGCAGCGCCACAGGCTTCTGCTCCAGCTCGATCACGTAATCGCGCGTGATGTGCGGGTTGTCCGTCGCCGTCGCGGGGATGTAGGCCAGCCGCCGCACGCTCGCCGTGCCCAGTATCTCGCTTCTGACCGCCTGCTCGCATACCCTGCGTCCGCAGCCCGTCGCGTCCACAAACCGCGCCTTCACCCATGCATGACCCGGCCCGCCGGGGTTGCTCGCCGCGCGCACGCAGGGCACGATGCCAAGCCGTTTTTCTGCGCGCAGCCTTGTGCGCAGGTAATCGTA
>JAUMYC010000454.1 GCA_030528845.1 Eubacteriales bacterium | reverse complement strand
CTCGGGCTCGTTTTCCGCTACGCGGTCCGCTTTGAAAAGGACGCGGATAAAATGTAAAACACAGCGCCTTCTTTCGGGAAGGCGCTCAACGCGCTTGAAGCCGCGCGCCGGCGCGGCAGGGAGGACAGACCATGGAAGCATTCTTTGGAAAGAAAAAAGAGCGGGCGCACGGCGGCGCGCTGGTGCTCTATACCACGCGGCACGGACAGACGCAGCGCTTTGCCGAAAGCATCGCCCAGCCGCTTGACGCGCTGGTTAAGGACGCGGGCTACGCGTCGCTTGAAAAGGCGAAGACCTACGACGCGATCGTGCTGGGCTGCTGCGTCTATGCCGGCAAGATCAAGGGCATGGACTTTTTCGCGGAGCATGCCGCCGATCTGGCGGACAAGCGCCTGATTCTCTTTACCTGCGGGCTGTACGATCCGCAGATTGAGGAAAACCGCCGCGCGCTTGACGCGCAGATTGAGGCGGCGCTGGGCGGCGCGGCAAAGCATGTGCAGGTGTTCCATCTGCGCGGCGGCGTGCGCTGGCAGAGCCTCGGGCTTGTGGAGCGCGTGATGCTCAAAACGATGATCGCCGGCATGAAGAAAAAGCCCGCGCAGGAGCGCACGCTCATCGAGCAGCAGATGATCGACTCCGAGGGCGGCACGATCGACTTCAGCGACGAGGCGGATCTGAGCGGGATTGTCCGCGCGGCGCGCTTTGGCAGGGAGGCGTAATCGATGGGCGAGAAAAAACCGAACATTCTGCCGCAATGGGCGCAGACAATCGTCCGGTTTGCGCCGGGGGACGGGCGCGAGAGGGCCGAGCAGGCGGAAATGCTCGCGCTGATTGCGCGCGAGGGCGACGCGGTTTTGCGGCGCGAAACGGCGTATGCGCATATGACGGCGTCCTCTATCATCGTAAACCGCGACCGCACGAAGACGCTGATGGCGTTTCATAAAATCTACAACAGCTGGGCGTGGACGGGCGGTCATGCGGACGGCGAGAGCGACTTTGAGGCGATTGCCCGGCGCGAAGCGCAGGAGGAAACCGGCATTGAGGGCCTCAGAAGGCTGGGAAACGGCGCGGCGTCGATCGAAATCCTGCCCGTTTGGGCGCATAAAAAGCGCGGACAGGACGTCGGCAGCCATCTGCATCTGAATGTTTCGTATCTTTTCGAGGCGGACGATGCGCTGGCGCTGCGCGTGGCGCAGGATGAAAACAGCGCCGTGGGCTGGCTGGATATTGACAAACTGGAAGAGTGTGTATCCGAACCGCCGATGCTCCCGATCTACCGGAAATTGCTGAAAAGGGCGAACGATTGTTAATTCCTTACAAACAACATCCGAATTTGCTTGAACAGACGTAACAAATACGTTATACTGTGATCACAAGAAAGGAGAACAGCAATCATCAGCAACCTTAAGACCAACTGAATATCGGGCAACCCCTTGTAAAGGAGGCCGACCAAATGATCGTACGTTTTGTGATGAAAGATGCGCACGTCCCCGCTTCCATCCAGGAGA
>JAUMYC010000151.1 GCA_030528845.1 Eubacteriales bacterium | reverse complement strand
CGCGCTCGCCCGTAAACCGCACATCCCGTAGGGGCGACCCTTGCTCTCGCCCGCTTCCAAAACACAAAAAGCAGCCTCCGCGCAGGAGACTGCTTTTTCTCATACAAAATAACATGGCGCTCCGTCTTTCGGAAGCGCCATGCTGTTTCCCGCTTAATACAGGATATAGTTGCTGTGTACCCAGCCGGTGGTCTTGCCGGCCTTGACCTTCGTCCAGTTGCCGTCCACTTCCACAGCGGTGCACTTCGTGCCTTCCGGCAGGACCCTGATCGCGCTGTAGCCGGTGTTCGGGCCGGTGCGCAGGTTCACGTTGCCGGTGGTCTCCGCGCTCATGCCGATGGAGACATACGCGCCGCTGATCCAGCCGGTGGAGCCGTTCATCGTCGCGACGTGATACCACGCGCCCATGGTCTCCTTGATGAACAGGCGGGTGCCGTTGGCCAGGGAAGTGTGGATGCCGTAGCCGGTGCCGGGGCCGGTGCGCAGGTTCACCTTGGAATCGGCGTACTTGGTGGAGACGGTGCCCAGCTCATAGGGCGTCCTGGAGAATTCCGGAATGGACGTGCCGGAAGCCAGGATGTACTTGCTCTTGATATAGCCGACCTTGCCGTTGGAGTCGACCTTGATCTTGGACCAGACGTTGCCTTCGTCCAGCACGGTGATGCTCTGTCCGTTCTTCACCCAGCTCGCCGGCTCGTAATTGGTGCCGGGGCCGCTGCGGACGACCAGAGAGCCGTCAGCATACTGCGTCTTGACCGTGGCCGCCATTGCCAGCGTGGGCATCAGCAGCGCAAAGAGAACAATGAGAACCAGGATCTTCTTCCCCTTCATATGGAACCCCTCCTTTTTCTTTGGGAAGTACTTCTCAGACCGAAAAAAACCGGCGGCGGTTCCTGAAAACAGGCTGGTAAGTTTTACCAGCTTTTCCGCAAGGAACCTTTACCCCGCCCTTTTGCCGAGCCGGCCGAGCATCCCGCACGCGGTCAGCCCGCCCCAGATCAGCTGGCAGGTCGCCTCATATATCGTGATGTCGGCGATCCCGACGACGATATACACCACAAACAAGCTCGCCATCGCGGCGGCGAGCGAGCCCTGCGCGCTCAGGCTCTCCGAGCGCAGCATGCGCACGATCCCCCGCGCTCCGCACCAGCCCGCCGCGCAGTACAGCGCCGTGCCCAGCCCGCCAAAGGCCATGAGCAGCTCGGCGATGTCGCAATGCGCGTGATTCAGGCCGATCTCGTTATGCAGCCCGAATTGATATGCCCCGATGCCCAGCACGGGGCTGCCCGCAAAGAGCTCCAGCGCCTTGCCGATGCTCGAAAGGCGCAGCGAGCCCGAATCGTTCCCGTCCTGAAAGAGCATGACGAACCTTGTAAAAATGCTCTTGAGCAGATACGGATCCTTCCAGAGGATCAGCCCCGCTCCCAATACCGCCGCCGCCCCCGCAAAGGGCAGCAGATAGCGCAGATAGAAGCGCCTGAGATCCGGCCTTCTCGCCGTGAGCGCGATATACACCACGACGCCCGCCGCGCAGGCGATCAGCGCCGTGCGCGAACCGCTCACCAGCATCACATAGGCGCACGCCGCCAGCAGCGGCAGAAACAGCGTCCTCTTCCAGCCCGTGTGCTCGTTCATCAGCCCCAGCACGGCCGGCACGGCAAAGAGCGGCACCCGCGCGAAGATATTCGCGTTGATATTGCCCAGCGTCTGCCGGAACACCCTGTAATACGTAAACCCGACGAAGATCCCATACAGCGCATAGGCGACCGCGCCCAGCACGAGGATCCACAGCAGCGGCCTTGCGTTTTCGCACAGCCCCAGCAGCGCATACAGCGAGCCGACCATCGCCAGCCCCTGGATCAGCCGCATCGCGATGTCGATGTGCGCAGCCCTGTCCTGCGCGATGAAAAACCCGGGGATGCACGCGCTGAGGATATACAGCCCGTACAGCCACAGCTCCGGGGCGATCTTCGCCGGAAACAGGCGGAACCGGAACAGCACGAACAGCGCATACGCCGCCGTGCACGCGCCCACGGGCTTGGCCAGCTTCATCAGCGAGCCCGCCGCGTTCTGAAAGCACAGCAGCACATACAAAAATGCCAAGCCGCAAAACAGCACGCCGATCGACACGGCCTTCAGATCCGGCTTTTTGAACCTCTCCAGCGTTCTCCCTCCTCCCGCAAGCGTGCCTCTGCTCACAGCAGGTCGATCATGTCCGCCAGCCTGTCAAAGCACAGGTGCGGCTTCGTCTCGCTCTCCTCCAGCATCTGCTTGGTCGTCTCGCCGGAGAGCACCAGAATGCTCGTCATCCCGTGCCGGTTGCCCGTCTCGATGTCCGTGTACAGCCTGTCGCCCACCATCGCCAGGTCCTTCGCCTGCAGCCCGGTGCGCTCCAGCGCCGCGTCCACGATGCCCCGCTCCGGCTTGCCGATCACGATATCCGCCTTGCGGCCGGTCGAAGCCTCGATAAAGGCCATGATCGCCCCGATGTCCGGGATAAAGCCCGTTTCCGTCGGGCAGTTCCAGTCCGGATGCGTCGCGACATACGGAAGCCCGGCGCGCACGAAATCGCACACCGCCGTCATCTTCGCGTAATCGAGCGTGGTATCAAAGCCGACGACCACATAGTCCGGCTCTTCCTGATCGATCTCGATCCCCGCGTCGCGCAGGTCCGCAAACAAAAATTCATTGCCCAGCACGAATGCCTTTTTGCCCGGATACGTCCTCCGAAGATACGAAGCCGTCGCCTCGCCGGAGGTGAGCACCTTGCTCTTCTCCACCTCCAGCCCCATCCGCGCCAGCTTTTTCACATAATGCTGCGCGTTGTGAGAGGAATTGTTCGTCAAAAACAGATAATCCCTCCCGGAGCGCACCACCGCTTCGATAAACTCCAGCGAACCGGGGATGATCTTCTCCCCCAGATAGAACGTGCCGTCCATGTCCAGCATAAACAGCCTGACGTCGTCCAGCTTATGCAAATTCGATCACTCCATTCGAAAGCTTTGCGATCCGCGCCAGCGAATGCACGTCGTAGCCCGCCTCCGCGAGCTTGCGCGCGCCCTCCTGAAAGCTCTTTTCGATCACAATGCCGATCCCGGCCACTTCGCTGCCCGCCTCTTCGATCAGCCGCGCCGCGCCGAAGCCGGCCTCGCCGTTGGCCAGAAAATCGTCGATAAACAGCACCTTCTCGCCCGCAGGCAGAAAAGAGCGCTTGCACATGAGCATATAGTCGATATTCTTCGTGAACGAATGCACCCGCGTGGTCAGCAGCACGTCGTTGTCCATGATCGCGGAGGTCGCCTTCTTCATCACCACCAGCGGCACGCCCATCTGCAGCGCGGTCATCGCCGCAGGCGCAATGCCGGAGGATTCGATCGTCGCCACGCGCTGAATGCCGCGGCCGGCAAACCTTTTGGCAAACTCGCGGCCGATCTCCATCATCAGCTGCGCGTCCACCTGATGGTTCAGAAAGCTGTCCACCACCAGCACATGCTCGCTCAGTGCCTGCCCATCCCGTTCGATCCGTTCCTTTAGTAATTGCATCGGCGCTCCTGCTCCTCTCATGCTCTCATGGAAAGAATTGCATGCTTCCAGTATAGCGTATCCCTTGCCCTCTGTAAACCAACTGATGTAAAATTCGGCGCATGTTTTGTTGTCCTCTGCGCCTTTTCTTTCCTTGACACAGCGCCCCGCCGATGGTATTTTACCATTGTGCCAACAAAAGAAAGGGGAAACAAACCGATTATGGAAAACCTTCTTCTGAGCGTTGAGATCGTCCTCCCTCTGTTTCTGGTCATGCTCGTCGGCTTTGTGTGCAACCAGCTCAAGGTCGTCTCCAAAGACCTTGCCCGCCAGATCAACGGCATCGTCTTCCGCGTCTTCCTGCCCGTGCTCCTGTGCAAAAATATCTATCAGAGCTCGCTCGATTCGCTGATGAACCCCGGCGTCTTCGTCTTCTCCGCCGTGGGCATTCTCGTCATGTTCTTCGCCCTCTTCTGGTTCATCCCCCGCATCGAGCCGGACAGGCGCAAATGCTCCGCCATGATCCAGGCCATCTTCCGCAGCAACTATGCCTACTTCGGCATCCCGCTCGTGCAGGCCATCTTCCCAAACATGGACACCAGCGTCACCTCCCTTCTGGTGGTTGTCGTCGTTCCCCTCTTTAATGTCCTCGCCGTGATCGAGCTGGAATACTTCCGCGGAGGCAAGGCGGACCCGAAGCAGATCCTTAAAAAGATCGTCACCAACCCGCTGATCATCGGCTCCCTCGCCGGCCTTGTCATCCTGCTCACCGGCCTGCCCATCCCCGGCATCCTCCAAAAGCCCATCGACGACCTGAGCAAGGTCGCCACGCCCATGGCCCTCTTCCTGCTCGGCGCGTCCATCGACTTCTCCAAGACCGGCGCGCACATCAAGCAGCTGACGCTCTGCGTCGTGGGCAAGCTCGTCTTCTGGCCGGTGCTCGCCGTGGCCGCGGCTGCGCTGCTGGGCCTGCGCAATGTCGAGCTCGCCAGCGTGCTCATCGTCTTCGGCGCGCCCACGGCCGTCAATTCCGCCGTCATGTCTCAGCAGATGGGCGCCGACGGCGACCTCGCCACCGAGGCCGTCGTCTTTACCACCGTCTTCTCCGCGCTCACGGTCTTCCTCTTCATCTTCGTCCTCAAGTCCCTCTCCCTCATCTGACCCCTCCAAAAAACAAACAGGGCGAACGCACGGTGCTCTCCGCGCGTTCGCCTTTTCTGTTCTCTTTTTTCAGTTGTTCACAAAATAGACCAGCTCGTCCTCCGGCTTCGCGGCGGATTTGAACTTCATCTGCGTAAAGAGCACGCCCACCATATCGTGGATCGGGCTGTAGCCCTTCTCGCACTTCGCCGTGATCTCGATCCACTGGCCCGGCGCGGGCATGGGGTCGGTGTGGCTCGTCACAAAGCCGATCCCGCGGATATCGTCCGCGCAGCAGGTCATCGCGTTGCGCCCGAAGATGTACTGCCCCGGCCCGAGCTGCTCATACTGCACGGCCTGCCCCTTGATGCGCACGGTCTTGCCGTCGTAGCGCTCCGGGTGCTCCAGCGCGTCCAGATAGAACGTACCGAACTGGTCGTCCGCGATGCGGATGATCTCCGCCTTCACGTCGTAGGGCAGGTCTTCGTCAGCCACGCCGTCGTCGCTCGTGCCGTCGGTGTTTTCGAAGATCACCTGACACTGCGGGTTCATCCCCTTGATCTGCCTGCGGATATTGCTCTTGGGCGTGGCCTCCGTGCAGCGGTTCACGATCAC
The DNA here is from genome assembly GCA_030528845.1 of Eubacteriales bacterium. Next base: position 802 of record JAUMYC010000151.1, on the reverse strand, counting down.
CAGATCCGCGTTCATCGGCCCGTCCGTCATGAAGTTGCGCATATTGGTCATATACGTGTCATACGTCGTCGAGTCGATCAGAGCCACCAGCTGCGCCAGCGTCCACTTCTCGGGGATCTCCTGCCCGAAGAGATGCTCCAGCATCCACGTCGCGTTATATTCGATCAGCACGATCTCCGGCTGATATTCGTTCTGCAGCCGCACCAGCGCGCCGTCGTCCATGTCCTCCGGCTCTTCCAGATGCACCATCACGCAGTTGTGCTCCTTGAGGAAATCCGTCTCCAGCTCCTCGATCCCCTCTTCGCAGGAGATGATCAGCGTGCGCTCGTCCGCATTGCCGAAGGATTCGCTGCTGAGCATTTCCCGCAGCAGATACGTCTTTCCGCTCTCCAGAAATCCGGTGATGATATATACCGGCACAAGTTCATTCTGCATTTTGCCCCTCCTCAGATGCCAAAGAGCGCCTTGATCTTCTCCTGCTGCAGCTGCGCGCCGATCACGCACAGCCTGCCGGTGTAATCCGCGCTGCCGTAGCGGATCTCATATTCCTCCGGCACAAAGTCGAAGTGGATCCAGCGGCCGTCCTCCGCAGGCACGATGCCCTTCGAGCGCAGCACGAAGCCGTACTCCTCCGCGTCGGAGAGCTTCTCCAGCGCGGCGCGCAGCTGTTCCTCGTTGAACTTGTGCGCCGTCTCCACGCCGAAATTCTCGAACACTTCGTCCGCATCGTGACCGTGGTCATGCCCGCAGGAGCAGGAATGCCCGTGATGGTGGTGGTGTTCATGCTCATGATGGTGGTGAT
>JAUMYC010000453.1:1222-1515 GCA_030528845.1 Eubacteriales bacterium | reverse complement strand
GTCCCGCCGACGTACCAGCTTGACCGCTACGTCATCAACTGCGGCAACGCGATTTCCGCCAGCGCGCACATCCGCCTGACCAAGGGAAGCGAGACGCTGGAGGGCATCACGCTGGGCGACGGCCCGATCGACGCCGCGTTCCTGTCCATCGAGCAGGTTATCGGCCATCACTATGAGCTCGACGATTTCCAGATCCAGTCCGTGACCGAGGGCCGCGAGGCGCTGGGCCAGACGGTCGTTCGCCTGCGCTCCGGCGGGAAGCTCTATTCCGGCCGCGGCAGCTCCACGGATAT
>JAUMYC010000453.1:0-1212 GCA_030528845.1 Eubacteriales bacterium | reverse complement strand
GCGCTCAACAAGATCGTCTATGAGGAGGTGGAGGCATGAATCTTTCCTTCTCCACGCGCGGCTGGGCAGGCTGCTCCTTTGACGAATGGGTCGGCGCTGCGGTCGACATGGGCTTTGGCGGCGTCGAGGTCTACAATGCGCACAAGCAGGACGCGCTCTTTGAAAAGGGCGGCGCGCTGCACCGCTACAACATCGCGGCGACCGTGCGCATGCTCAGCGAAAAGAAGCTGAGCATCCCGTGTCTGGATTCCTCCTGCGACCTTTCGCTCGAAGGCGGCGCGCAGGTGACGGATATTATGCGGCTCATGGATCTGGCGAGCGACCTGCGCGTGCCCTATGTCTGCGCGTTTGCCTCCATGGACAACGACGAGGCGATCCACGCCGCCGTGTCCGCGCTGCTTGAATACGGACAGAAAAAGAACGTCACCCTGCTGGTCAAGACCAGCGGCGTGTACGCCGACACGGAGAAGCTGCGCGGGCTGATGAACGACTTTGCCTGCGACGAGCTGGCGGTCGTCTGGGACGTGCATCACACCTGCCGCGACAACCCGAGCGAGACGCCGGCGCAGACGATCAAGAACCTTGGCGCGTATGTGCGCCATGTGCATCTGCGCGACTCGGACGACGACATGCAGTACAACCTCATCGGCGAGGGCAACCTGCCGATCGAGGGGATCATCAAGGCGCTCGCCTCCGTCAACTACGACGGCTTCTTCTCCCTTGAATGGAAGCCGGCGTGGATGGAGGACCTGCAGGAGATGGACATCATCTTCCCGCACTACGTCAACTACATGAACCGCTTCAAGAATCCGCGCACGATGAAAAAGCCGCTGTACTACAACAAGGCGCAGACCGGCCGCTACATCTGGAAAAAAGAGGCGCTGATTGAAACGACCTTCCCCAGGGTGCTCGACCGCATGGCCGAGGAATTCCCGGATCAGGAAGCGATCAAATACACCACGCTCAACTACACCCGCACCTACAGCGAATTCCGCGAGGACGTCGACGAGTTCGCCCGCGCGCTGATCGCCATGGGCGTCAAGCCCGGCGCACATGTGAGCATGTGGGCGACGAACCTGCCCCAGTGGTACATCGCCTTCTGGGCGACGACCAAGATCGGCGCGGTGCTGGTCACGGTCAACACCGGCTACAAGATCCACGAGGCGGAGTACCTGCTGCGGCAGTCGGATACGCATACGCTCATTCTGGAGC
>JAUMYC010000452.1 GCA_030528845.1 Eubacteriales bacterium | reverse complement strand
CTCCATTATACGGCGGGGCATGAGGGAAAGGCAAACGAATTTTGCATCTTTGAACGCGCCCATCCCGCCCGATGGCTGAAAAGACGGCGGAAACGCCGCTTCGCGCGTTGGGCGCAGGAGGCTTTTTTTACAATGTGAAATGACGTTGACATACCGGAACGCTTGCCAGTATATTGAAGGTAATGAAAGAGGTGACCACAAATGAATGACAAGGTACAAAGGTTCATGCTGGGCGGCGTGGTGCCGGTCATCCGCATAGACGATCCCGAAACGGCGGTTCCGCTGGCGGACGCGCTCCGGCGCGGCGGGCTCAACGGCATTGAGGTGACGGTGCGCAATGATACCGCGCTGGAAGCCATCCGCCGCATCCGCGCGGCGTTCCCCGATATGGCGGTAGGCGCGGGCACGATCATGAATGTGCAGCAGGCGCAGGAGGCCCTTCAGGCAGGGGTGGATTTCATCGTCGCGCCGGGGCTGGATGAGGAGACCGTGCGCTTCTGCACGGAAAGGAACATCCCCATCGTGCCGGGCTGCGTGACCCCCTCCGAGGTGCAGAAGGCCGTCAACCTCGGCCTCACCACGGTCAAGTTCTTCCCCGCCGATATGAACGGCGGCGTGAAGGGCGTGCAGCAGCTGCACGGCCCCTTCGGCAAGGTGAAATTCGTGCCCACCTGCGGCATTGATTACAGCAATCTGCCCGAATATCTGCGCCACGAGGCGGTCATCGCCGTGGGCGGCAGCTTTATGGCCAAGGCGGACGTCATCGCCGCGCACGACTGGGACGCCATCGCCGCCAACTGCCGCCGCGCGGTGCAGCTCGCGCTGGGGTTTGAGCTGGCGCACGTGGGACTTAACTGCGCCAGCGAGGCGGAAGCCCTCAGCGTGGCCGCGCTGTTTGAGAGCCTCTTCGGCCTGCCCGTCAAAAACGGGAACAGCTCCGTGTTCAGCGGCAAGGCCGTCGAGATGATGAAGTCCCCCTACCGGGGCGAGAAGGGGCACATCGGTTTCTACGCCAACTCCGCCGAGCGCGCCTACGCCTACTTCCAGTCGCGCGGCGTGGCCATCGCGGAGGAGACCGTCAAGCGGGACAAGAAGGGGCTCATCGCCTTCTATCTGGAACAGGAAATCGGCGGCTTCGCGGTGCACATCGTGCGCAGATAAGGAGGACGGCATGAAGAAGATCATTGGATTCGGCGATATGCTCGTCAGCCTGAATCCGCCGGGATACCAGCGGTTCATTCAGGCCGAGATGATGGAAGTGAACTATACCGGCGCGGAGGCCAACGTGCTGGTTTCCCTGAGCATGATGGGGCTCAAGACCGAGCTGGTGACCCGCCTGCCCGAAAACGCCGTATCGCGCTGCGCGGTATCGTGCATGAACCGCTTCGGCGTGGGCACCGATCACATCGCCTACGGCGGCGAGCGCATCGGCGTGATCTACACCGAGCGCGGCGCATCGCAGCGCCCCTCCGTGGTGGTGTATGATCGCAAAGGCACCGCCATCTGCGAGGCGAAGCCC
>JAUMYC010000451.1 GCA_030528845.1 Eubacteriales bacterium | reverse complement strand
GGGAGCGAGCGTCCGCCGGAAAGATCGGCATACGCCGCGGCGATGCGCGCGGTCAGCAGATCGCAGGCGTCCTTGTTGACGCGTCCGGCCAGCAGATCGTCCATCTCAACCGGCTTGCCCACGCGCACGACCATCGGACGGAAGAGCTTGTACTCGCCGTCGATGTAGATCGGCACGACGGGGCAGCGGCTGCGCAGGGCGATCAGGGACGCGCCGCCGTGCAGCTCGAGCATCTCGTCGCCCTTGGTGCGCGTGCCTTCCGGGAAGATGCCCAGCGAATACCCCTCCTTGAGCACATTCATGGACGTGCGGATGGAGGCCATATCCGCCGTACCGCGGTCCACGGGAATGCCGCGCACCTGCTTGGCGATCCAGCGGAAGACGCCGTTTTTCCAGAGTTCCTTCTTGCCCATGAAGCGCAGCTCGCGCTCGGGCACGCAGATCGCGATGCTCAGCGGATCCAGCCACGCGCGGTGATTGCCCATCAGCACGCAGGGACCGGCGGGAATATTCTCCCTGCCCTCCACGCGCACAAGGAACAGCAGCCTGCCCACGACGCGGTACAGGTTCAGGATCACCTTGTACAGCAGCGAAAAATCCTTGTTGTCGATCTCCACGAAATCCGTGTTATTCTTCTTTTCCATAAACTTCCTCCACGATAGCGAGAATGGCGTCGACGGTCTCCTCCGGCGTCATGTCGGTGGAATCCACCAGCACGGCGTCCTGCGCGCGGCGCAGCGGATCGGTCTTGCGGTTCATGTCCTGCTCGTCGCGCGCGTTGAGCTCGACAAGCACCTGCTCATACGGCGTATCGATGCCCTTTTCAAGGTTCTGCACATAGCGCCTGCGCGCGCGCTCCTCGGCGGAGGCGGTCAGGTAGATCTTGCAGGGAGAATCCTTGAGGACAACCGTGCCGATGTCCCGCCCGTCGATGAGCATGGACTCCTTAGCGGCCAGCGCCTGCTGCGCACGCACCATGTGTCTGCGCACGGCAGCCCATTTGGAAACGGCGCTCGCCGCCGCGGAAACCTCGCCCGTGCGGATGAGATCGCTGACGTCTTCGCCAAAGAGCAGCGTGCGCTGCGCGCCGTTTTCATAGCGGACCTGCACGTCGGTCTTTTCAACCAGCGCGCCCATCGCCGCCTCGTCGTTTAAATCCGCGCCCTGCCTGAGCGCATACAAACCGAACGCGCGATACATCGCGCCCGTATCCAGATGCAGAATATTCAGCCTTTGGGCCACCTGATCGGCGATGGAAGACTTGCCCGCTCCAACCGGACCGTCAATCGCGATATTCTTAAGCATAAGCGTTCCTCCCGTGCAGCCATGCTGCCGATTTCTTTTCAATTGTATATTATACGCCATCCTTCTCCCTTTCTTCAAGCCTCTGCGCCAATTCGCACACAAATCTCCACTTTTCCGAAAATTTTGTCGAAATTCCGCCTTTTCTCTCCACATTTCTTTGAAATTCCTGCTTTTTTACCCCACTTTACCCCATTGGCAAGTTGTGGTATAATATCAGG
>JAUMYC010000450.1:457-1525 GCA_030528845.1 Eubacteriales bacterium | reverse complement strand
TGCATCATCCCAGCGACAGCGGCAATCTGGGCACCATCCTGCGCACGGCGCTGGGCTTTGGCCTGCGCAATATCGCCATCATTCGCCCGGCGGTCGATTCCGACGATCCGCGCGTGACGCGCGCCTCGATGGGCGCGGCGTTTTCGCTCAACATCCGTCACTTTGACTCGATGGAGCAGTACCGCGCTCAGTACCCGCAAAGGCAGCTGTTTCCCTTCATGCTCACCGGCGCCGTGCCTCTTGACGAGGCGGTCAAGAAGATCAGCGGCCCGTTCTCCCTCGTCTTTGGCAACGAGGCGAGCGGCCTGCCGGATACGTTTGCGCAGATGGGCGTCAGCACGCTGATCCCGCACAGCAGCAGCATCGATTCGCTGAATCTCGCCATCGCGGCGGGAATCGGCATGTACGCGTTTACAAGAAAGCAGGAGGCTTAAACCATGAAGATTGTTCTGGACGCCATGGGCGGCGACTTTGCGCCCAAGGTCAACGTGGACGGCGCGATTGACGCCCTGCGTGAATTTGACGATATCGAGATCATCCTCGCCGGCCCGCAGGAGCTGGTAGAGAAGACCATCGGCGAGTACGGCGATCAGGCGGCGTATCAGTCCGTCAAGGACCGCCTGAGCATCGTGGATGCGCCGGAGGTGATCACCACCGAGGAGCACCCGGTCATGGCCCTGCGCCGCAAGAAGAATTCCACCTTCTGCGTGGGCATGGACATCGTGCGCCGCAAGGAGGCGCAGGCCTTCGTCTCCGCCGGCTCTACCGGCGCGGTGATGGCAGGCGCGATGTTCAAGATCGGCCGCATCAAGGGCATTGTCCGCCCGGCGCTGGGCGCGCCGCTGCCCGTTCCGGGGCGCACGATGCTGCTGGTGGACGCCGGCGCGAACACCGACTGCAAGCCGGAGTGGATCAATCAGTTTGCGATGATGGGCAGCATCTACATGAACCGCGTCATGGGCGTTGAGACCCCGGAGGTCGGCCTCGTCAATATCGGCGTGGAGGCGGCCAAGGGCAACGAGCAGGCGCAGAAGGCATACGAGCTGATGAGCAAGCAGGACGTGTACA
>JAUMYC010000450.1:0-447 GCA_030528845.1 Eubacteriales bacterium | reverse complement strand
TGCAACAATAACTGTCCCGATTTCGTGAAAGTGATCTGCCCGAAGCTCCTGAAACCGCCCTATGTCTGCAATGCCTGTTCTTCCAGATACTCCGGCTGCACACTTGAAAAGCGCTATTATTATCCGGACCAGGCACAGAAGGCATATGAGCTGATGAGCAAGCAGGACGTGTACAAGTTCATCGGCAATGTCGAGGCGCGCGATACGCTCGCCGGCGGCTGCGACGTGCTCGCGGCGGACGGCTTTGTGGGCAATGTCGTGCTCAAGAACACCGAGGGCGTGATCTCTGCGCTCTTTAAGCTCCTCAAGGAGGGCCTGATGAGCTCCACCAAGGGCAAGGTCGCGGCGCTTCTGGCCAAGGATACGTTCAAGTCCCTCAAGCGCAGCTTTGACTCCACCGAGATCGGCGGCGTACCGCTGCTGGGCGTGGAGGGCGCGGTCATCAAG
>JAUMYC010000150.1 GCA_030528845.1 Eubacteriales bacterium | reverse complement strand
GCATAGGCGCCAAAGGCGCAACGGGGTGCAGGGGCAGAGCCCCTGCCTCTTCCCCTTACTTCTCCTTCACGCTGCCCTCGCCCAGCAGTGCGATCAGCGCCTGCGCGTTATAATCGGGCGCGACATAAAGATCACGCGGGGCAGCGAGGGTCTTCTGTTCGGCGTCCAGCCGCAGCACCACGCGCATATCGCCCGGCGTCTGCCGCAGGATCTCCTGCACCCGGCCCAGCAGCGCGCTGCCGGGCAGCTTGAGGTAGAGCGTCCGGGCCGGGCCGACCGTGCGCAGCGCCGAATGCACCGGCTCGGGCATGGGCGGCGGCGCGAAAGAACCATCGGGCTCGGGCGCAGCATATGCGTTGAATTCCGTCATAGAGCCTCGGCGCGGCCTGCGCTCGGGCGGCCGCATGGGCGCGTGCATGTCCATGCCGTGCTCGAGCGGCTCGATGCTCTCCAGCAGCAGCTTGGGCGCCTCCTCCTCGCGCACGGAAAGCCTGCCCGTGACCAGCACGGGGTCCTCCGTGTCGAGGAAGGGCTGCACGCGCTCGAATACCTTGGGGAAGATGAGCGATTCGATGGAGCCGTAGAGGTCTTCCAGGGTGATAAAGCCCATCAGGCTGCCCGAGCGTGTGGCCTTGGAGCGCTTTTCGGTGATCATGCCGCCCATGCGCACATATTGCCCGTCGTAGCGCATGCCGCCGTCCTCCTCTTCGGCAAGTCCGGAGAGCAGGCGCGAGTTGATCTCCAGCTGCGAGAGCTCCCCGGCGTATTCGTCGAGGGGATGGCCGGAGATGTACACGCCGGTCATCTCCTTTTCCATGGCCAGCAGAGTGCGCAGGGGGAATTCGCTCAGCTCCGGCAGCTTCTGCGCTTCGGGCTCCGGCGCGCCGAACAACCCGCCGAAGAGCGAGATCTGCCCGTCCACCATGCTCTTGCGGGCCTTTGCGTTTGCGTCCATGGCCTTTTCGAACACGGCCAGCTTCTGGCTGCGCGCGCCGGGCAGGCTGTCCATCGCGCCGGACTGGATCAGGCATTCCACGGCCTTTTTGTTCACGGCGCCCTCGGGCATGCGGCGGATGAAATCGTGCAGGTCGCGGTAGGGGCCGTTTTTTTCGCGCTCGGCGATGATGGCGCGCACGGCGTTTTTGCCCACGGAGCGCACCGCGTCCAGCCCGAAACGGATCGCGCCGTCTTCGTGCGGATCGACCCAGAAGCCCTCGCGCGAGCGCTGCACGTCCGGCTTGAGCACCTGCATTCCGTGCCTGCGGCAATATTGGATATAATAGGCCACCTTTTCGGTGTTGCCGTTGTAGCTGTTCATCAGCGCGGCGAAATACTGCCGCGGCCAGTAGACCTTGAGCCAGCCCGTCTGCACGGCCACCACGGCATAGCAGGCCGCGTGCGGCTTGTTGAAGGCGTAGCTGGAGAAAGCCGTCATCTCGTCGAAGAGCTGCTCGGCGATCTGCTCGTCCACTCCGTTGCGGATCGCGCCGGGTACCTTGACCTCCCCGTCCTCGACCAGCCCGTGGATGAAATATTCCTTTTCCTTGAGCATCACGTCGTGCTTTTTCTTGGCCATGGCGCGGCGCACGAGGTCGCTTCGGCCCATGGAATAGCCCGCGATATCGCGCACGATCTGCATGACCTGCTCCTGATAGACCATGCAGCCGTAGGTGACGTCCAGAATGGGCTTGAGCAGGGGCGTTTCGTAATGCACCTTTTCCGGGTTGCGCTTGCCTTCGATGTAGCGCGGGATGGAATCCATCGGGCCGGGGCGATAGAGCGAGACCGCCGCGATGATGTCTTCCAGGTTGCCCGGCTTCATATTGGCCAGAAACTGGCGCATGCCGCCGCTTTCGAGCTGGAACACGCCGTCCGTTTCGCCGGAGGAGATCATCTCATAGACCTTGGCGTCGTCCATGGGGATGTCCTCGGGCAGCATATCGGGCCCGCCCGCCTCGCGCATCATTTCCAAAGTGTCGCCGATGACGGTGAGCGTGCGCAGGCCGAGGAAGTCCATCTTCAAAAGGCCCAGCGCCTCGAGCGTGCCCATGGGGAACTGCGTCGTGACCACTTCGTCGTTGGTCTGCAGGGGCACATATTCGTCCACGGGCGCGGCGGTGATGAGCACGCCGGCGGCGTGGGTGCTGGCGTGGCGGGGCATGCCCTCGAGCTTGCGCGCCATGTCGATGAGCCGGCGCACCATCTCCTCGTTTTCGTAGGCCTTTCTCAGCTCCGAGCTGAGCGAGAGCGCGTTGTCGAGCGTCATGCCCAGCGCGAAGGGGATCATCTTCGCCACGCGGTCCGCGTCCTGATAGCTCATGTCCAGCACGCGCGCGACGTCGCGCACGACGGCCTTTGCGGCCATGGTGCCGAAGGTGATGATCTGCGCGACGTGATCCTGTCCATACTTGCGCGCCACATATTCGATGACCTCGCCGCGCCTGCGGTCGTCGAAGTCGATGTCGAAATCCGGCATGGAGATGCGCTCCGGGTTGAGGAAGCGCTCAAAGACGAGGTTGTACTGCAGCGGCTCCACGCTGGTGATGCCCATGCAGTAGGCGGCGATGGAGGCCGCGCCGGAGCCGCGCCCCGGCCCGACGAGAATGCCGTGCGTCTTGGCGTAATGCACAAAATCCCAGACGATGAGGTAATAATCCACATAGCCCATGCGGGAGATGACGGAGAGCTCGTATTCGAGGCGTTCGCGCGCGTCGGCTCTGTCCGGGGCGTAGAATTTTGCAAAGCCCTTCTCGCAGATCTCGCGCATATATTCATAGGGCTCGCGGCCCTCGGGCAGCGGGTAGCGGGGCAGATGCGTGTGGGAAAAGTCAAAATCAAATTGGCAGCGCTGCGCGATCTGCTCGGTCAGGTCGATGGCCTCGGGGATGTTGGGGAAGACGGCGCGCATCTCCTCCTCGCTTTTGAGATAGAGCTGGTCCGTCTCCATGCGCATGCGGTTTTCGTCGGCGAGCGTCTTGCCCGTCTGGATGCACATGAGCACCTCCTGCGCCTCGGCGTCCTCCCGGTGCAGATAATGGCAGTCGTTCGTCGCCACCACCTGCAGCCCTTTTTCCCGGGCAAGGGAGAGCAGCCGCGGCAGGATCTGCACCTGCTCGCGCAGGCCGTGGTTCTGCACTTCGATATAAAAATGCTCCCTGTCGAAGATGTCCGTGTAAAGGTCGGCCAGACTGCGCGCGTCCTGCTCGCGCCCGTCGATGAGCGCGCGCGGGATATCGCCCGAGAGGCAGCCGGAGAGCGCGATGAGCCCGCCGGAATATTTGCGCAGCAGCTCGTAATCCACGCGCGGGCGATAATAAAAGCCGCGCGTGAAGCCTTCGCTGACCAGCTTGATCAAATTTTTATAGCCCGTTTCGTTTTCCACGAGCAAGGTCAGATGGCCGTAGCCGCGGTTTTGCTGCTTGTCGTCCATGTCCGGGCAGATATAGACCTCGCAGCCGATGACCGGGTGCAGCCCCTCCTCCTTCATGGCCTTGTAAAAATCCACCGCGCCGTACATGGCGCCGTGGTCCGTGATGGCGCAGGAGGTCATCCCCAGCTCCTTCACCCGCTTGACGAGCCCCTTGATGCGGCAGGCGCCGTCGAGCAGGCTGTATTCCGTGTGTAGATGCAGATGTGCAAACATGGATGCGTCTCCTCCCGTGCCGTGCGGTGTGTTCGGTTCTATAAAATGCATTATAGCACAGATGCGCGCGCCAAAGAAAGCCGCCCCGCCGGGAATATGCTCCGGCGGGGCGGCGAAAAAACGGGGACTGCGCAAGCGCGGTCAGGCGGCGATCTCTTCTTCCTCCGTCTGCAGCTGCGCGATGGTCTGGTTGGCCTCGGCGAGCTCGGCCTCGGCGGAGGCCAGGGCGGCCTGCGCGGTGGCCAGGGCGGATTCGGCGTCCCTCTGGCTCACGCTCTGAGAGGCGACCTTGCCTTCGAGATTGGCGACATAGCCCTTCTGCAGCTCATAGCCGTTCTTGGCCTTTGCGGCGGCTTCGTTGGCCAGCTGCACTTCTTCCTGCAGGCCGACGACCAGCGCGTTGGCGGTGTCAAGTTCTTCCTGCAGCTTGGCGACTTCCGCTCCGGCGGCTTCGCTGGCGACCTGCGCTTCGCTCTGCAGGCCGGCGATCTGCGCGTTGGCGGTCTCAAGCTCTTCCTGCAGCTTGGCGACTTCCTCTGCGGTGGCTTCGTTTTCCTTCGTCAGAGAGGCGATCTTGCCCTCGAGCTCGGTGACATAGCCCACCTGCTCGTTCAGAGCGTCCTCCGCAGCGGCGGCGGCCGCTTCAGCCTCGTCGAGCTGCGCCTGCAGGTCGGCGATCTGAGAATTGGCAGAGCTGAGAGCGGACTCGGCGTCGCGCAGGCTCACGCCCTGGTTGGCGGCCTTGTTCTCGAGGTTGGAGACATAGCCCTTCTGCAGCTCGTAGCCGTTCTTGGCCTTTTCGGCCTCGGAGACGGCGGCGTCATAGTCTTCCTGAGAGACGCTCACGTTCAGCACGGCTTCGATATCGGCGATCTTGCCGCTGAGCTCTTCGATGGCGGCCTCATAATCGGTGATGGTGGCCTGCTGCTCGGCGATGACGGCGTCCTTCTCGACGATGACCGCTTCATATTCGGCGATCTTCGCGTCCTTCTCGGCGGCGGCGGCCGTCAGCTCAGCCACCTGCGCTTCCAGACCGACGACCTTTTCCGCTTCGACGGTCAGCTGCTGCGCGATGACATCGTTGAAGGCGCTCACCTGCGCCTTCTGCGTGCCGATGACGATAATGCATACGACCGCAACGAGCAGCGCTGCCGCGAGCAGGATGGGGCCGAGTTTCGGAGTCTTCTTCATATTCTATCCCCCTTATGCATGCTTGGTGTTTGGGCCGCCTCCTTGCGGCGGCGGCCAATAACATTGCATTCTCAGTATAGCACAATCGTGAAGAACAGGATATCACATTGTTAAATGTTCATAATTTTGTAACATATTGATCCTTGCTAAATCGCTGTAAAAATGCGTACAAACGGCGGAAAAAACCGTATAATATAGGTATATGCAACCAAGGAGGCTTTTCATGCCGGAGATCATCACGCTCACGCTCAACCCCTGTATCGACCGGACGATCCCCGAGGGGCGGGAGGCGGACTATACCGAGCAGACCGGCGGCAAGGGCGTGAACGTCGCGCGCGTGCTGACGAGGCTGGGAGTGCAGTGCGCCGCGGTCGTGCCGCTGGGCCGGGGAGAGAATTCCGCGCGTTTTCGCGCGCTCGCCGCGCAGGAGGGCGTGCCGCTGGTCGAGAGCCCGGTCGGCTTTGACGTGCGCCGCATCGACACCTACCGCGCGGCGGATGACAGCCAGCGCGTGGTCTACGCAAAGGGCACGGACGCGAACGTACAGGAGGTCGAGGCGCTGCGGCAGGCCTTGCGGAGCAGCCTTGCCGGGGAAAAACTGCTCATCGTCTCCGGCAGCGCGCCGGGGCCGATGCTCGGCGCGTTTGCGGGCGAGGCGATCCGCATGGCCAAGGAGATGGGGCTGGAAACGCTGCTCGATTCCAACGGGATCGCGCTGGAGGCGGGCTTTCGGGCCGGGCCGGCGATGATCAAGCCGAATCAGAAAGAGCTTGCGCAGCTCGTCGGGCGGGAGATCCCCGAATTTGAGGAGGACCGCGCGGCGGAAGAGCTGCTTGCGCAGAATTTTGAAAATGGGTTGCGTTCGGTGGTGGTTTCGCTGGGCGCGAGGGGCGCGCTTTGGGCCAAGGAGGGCGAGACGCTCTTCTGCCCTGCGCCGAAGGTGCGCGAGGTCAACGCCGTGGGCAGCGGAGACAGCTTCGTGGCCGGGCTTTGCCGGGCGCTGCTGTGCGGCCACAGCGACATGGGCGCGCTGGCCATGGCCTGTGCGGCGGGCGCGGCAAATGCAGCCGTGTTCCCCGCGGCGATGATCGGCCCGGAGCAGATACAGCAGGCCGGGGCGGGTGCGTCAGTCGCCCAAACGCCCGGGCTGCGCGAATTTTTGATGATCAGTTCTATGATGGGGAGGTAGCTGCCCAGGGGGCTCTGCCCCTGCACCCCGCCAGAGGGCGCTGCCCTCTGGACTCCCGCTCAAGGGACATTGTCCCTTGAGAATCCCGTCTTGGGGATAAGGGAAATAGAAAAGGTCTGCGTTTCTGTGATATAGAAGCGCAGGCCT